>DATLGP010000196.1:0-3202 GCA_035540395.1 Actinomycetota bacterium | reverse complement strand
GCGCCGGCTCACTCAACGGCTCCTGATTCGCTCCGAAGCGCAGCTGGTAGGGGCTGGTGGGGACATCGGTTGGGGTCGGTGGCGGTGAGTCGAACCGTTGGGGCCCCAGCCAGACCGGCAGAAAAATAGACGTGAGCCCTGGAAGATTGCACTGCTCCGCTTCCAGGGCCGGCAGGGTCATCGCAAGTGTCATTTGATCAGGTTCACCCTCTTCAATATCGGAAATGGGTTGGTCGCCGCGCCCGAGGGGACGTGGCTTTCGAAGTGCAGATGGGGCGGGGTGGTAATCGCGTTGCCGGTGTTTCCGACGTAGCCGATGATCTGACCCTTCTTCACCCGGGTGCCGTTGGCGATCCCGGGTCCGAATCCTGAAAGGTGGGCGTAGTAATAACGCCAGTTGTCCCCGGGAGAGCGAAGCCACAGCTTGTTGCCCCCGAGGGGGTTGACCCCCTTGTCCTCGATGACTCCGTTGACCACCGCATAGACCGGTGTCCCGGAGACCGCAAAGATGTCCACTCCCTGGTGCCGGCGGTAGCCCGCCCGAGGCGCCAGATAGGTGTCCACAAACGAATAGGGAGCCTTGACCGGGAAGGCAAACCCGGCCTTGCTGCTGTCCAGCTGACTCTTGACCGCCTCGTACTGCTTGGCCAGGCCGGCCAGAGATCCCTGCATGTCCCGCTGGCGCTTCTTGAGCGCCTCGACGGCGTGTTGCTGGTCCGCCCTTTTGGCGTCCAGGTCGATCTTCAGGCGCGCGGTCTCCTCCCTTAGCTGCTTGATGTTGCTGAGCGTCTGGCTGTCGGCGACCGTGACCGACTCGAACAAGTCCATGGCGGTGGCCATCTGACGGAAGGTCTGAGCGCCCAGGAGTACATTCAGAAGCTCGGTGGGCCCGGAGCGGTAGTTGGAGGAGGCTCGCTTGTTGATGAACCCCTGAACCGCACTGATCTGCTCCTGCAGTTCCGCCTGCCGGGCCTCGGCGGCGGCGATCTCTCCCTGCAGGGTCTGCAGAGCGGTTTGCCCGGCCTCGAAGCTTGCCACCAGCCGGTCCAGATCTTTTTGCGCGGCGGCCAGCTTGCCGGAGGAGGCGGCGACCTGGGCTTGCAGCCGGGCGGCTTCCTGGGGGGTGGGCATTTGCGGAGGGAAGGCGCCAAAGGCCGGGCTCGCAGTGGTTACCAGGGCAACCGAAACCAATAGGGCGACGGCTAGCAGAGACCTCTTGGGGGTGGGCATTTTCCCATTTAAGCATCGGGATGCCGCGATCAGCCGGTGTTAATTGAGTGAAGTTAATTCAATTTTAGTGATCTTGTGTGACGCTTGGACCGGGCCACAACATGTGGTGGTCGGTCTACCGCTCATCCCAGAACGAGTCCTGCTCGGAGACGGGGTCGGTCGGCTCCTTGCGGAACCTGTCCGCCTTGCGGAGCCTTGCTTTCGCCGGCGGTCCGGGGTCCCCCGGGGCGGTGACCACCAGTGCCGCAAGCCCGGTGGTAATGGGAACCGAGGCCACCAGGCCGATGCTCCCCACCAGCGTTCGAACCACCTCTTCGGCAATGACCTCGCCCGTCAGTACGTCGCCGAGCCGAGCCTCGGAGATCGTAAACAGAATCAGAAGGGGAAGCGCGGCGCCGGCGTAGGCGAGGACGAGCGTGTTGACGGTCGAAGCGATGTGGTCCCGGCCGATTCGAATTGCTGCCCGGTACAGCTCGATCGCTTTGAGCGCCGGGTTCGCCAGGTGCAACTCCCAGACCGCCGACGCCTGGGTGACTGTGACGTCGTCGAGCACGCCGAGCGAGCCGATGATTATTCCCCCGAGCAAAATGCCCCTCAGGTTGATGTTCTCACTTGCAACCCGGATATAGGTCGACTCTTCGGACGCGAACCCGGTCAGCTGGGTGAGCTGGACGAACGCGAGGGCCAGCAGGGCGGTGATCGTAAGGCTGGCCAGCGTTCCCAAAACTGCGGAGGTGGTCCGTACGTTAACTCCGTGGGCCAGGTACAGCGAAATGAACATCACTCCGGCCGACCCGACTATTGCCACCGCCAGCGGGTTGCGGCCGGCAAGGATAGCGGGGAGAACGAACTGGACAAGAATCCCCAGGCTGACACCGATTCCAACCAGTGCCGCGATGCCTCTGAGCCGCCCCAGCGCAATCACCACTGCTGCGAAGATCAGGGCGAGCACCGCCATTGGGGCGGCGCGCTGGACGTCGGCGAAGTCGTAGGCGTAGACACCAGGTGCCGTCTGGGTCCGGGCGACCACTATCCTGCTGCCCTCCCTGACCGTGCGCACTGCGTTGGGATCGGCGACCTCAAACGCGACGATGTCGCCCTCGTTGGGACCCTGGGTCAGCCGCACCTCGGCGACGCTGCAGTCGAGGCCTTCGTCCTCCAGGCCCGGGCAGGGAACGGCATTGATTGCAGTAACAGTGCCGTTGTACAGGTCGGTGGGCAGCTCGATGGCCTGGGACAGCTCGGGCTTGGTTCTCGGCCACAACAACAAGAAGCCGAGAAGCGTCAAAAGGACAAGCGGAACCGTCACCAGGGTCAAAAGACGCCTGGTTCGAGCCGGGATTTCTTCCCGATGGCCGGAGCTATGCCCGTGTGCGTGGTGATGCACGGCTGCTGAACCTACAGCATGTCAAGCCGCAAACTGCGCTCTTGCGAGCACTTTTTGACTTGGCCGGTTGTGGTTAGCGGGGAGTACGCGGCCGGCGGAGCCGGGTGTGCGTGTAGCAGAACTGCGACTTGTTGTAGACGGACAGGATCGTGTTGCAGTCTGGGTGCGTGCAGGTCCGGCCGGCGACCGCAGTGCGGGTACGCCGGGGCAGGCCAATCACCGGGGTTGCCTTAAGTGGCTTCGTATTCATGTGCTCTAGGAAACTTCGTCAGCCTGAAAATTTCGTGAACAGCGGGTTAAACCTGCCAAAGAAGTGAAGAAGTGCCGCCCGGCAGGTCTTTGTCGGCAGCAGATTGACGTCCGGTGTCCCGCCTTCTTCAATCGCTGCGCCGGCCGGTAATACCTCGCCGGCGGTAAACCAGGCGGGTGGAACCCGGGGATTCACCCGCAGCAGGCCCTGCGGCCTCGGGTTCTGCGGACCCTGCCGGCCCGGCGGTCTCGGGCTCTGCGGCGTTGGGCTCTGCGGGCCCTGCCGGCACGGCGGGCGCAGCTGCAGGTTCTGGCAGGCACTCCTCAATCTCCTTA
>DATLGP010000195.1:0-5507 GCA_035540395.1 Actinomycetota bacterium | reverse complement strand
GTACAGGGGGGAGTGGTCGAATTGCCAGGCGCGGGTGTACAGCCGGGCGAGCTGGGCGTTGTCGTAGAGCATCTTCTCGAAGTGGGGGGTGAGCCAGGTGGCGTCCACCGTGTAGCGGGCGAAGCCGCCGCCCAGCTGGTCGTAGATGCCGCCCATTGCCATCTTCCGAAGCGTCGTGCCGACCATCTCCGAGGCTTCGGCATTGCCCGCGCCGGCTTGGCGGAGAAGCAGGTCGAGGACCGGGGGCTGTGGGAACTTGGGGGCCTGGCCGAAGCCGCCGTTCTGCCGGTCGAACGAACGGCTGAGCGTGGTGACGGCGTTGGTCAGAAGCTCGGGGATCAGGTCGCCGTCTATCTTGGGCGGACGGTTCGATTCGGCGATGCGCCGGACCAGCTCCCTGCCCTCGTCGACGATGGTGGGACCGTTCTCGTCCCACTCCCGGCTGATGCCCTCGAGCACCCGCCGAAACGCCGGCATGCCGGGCCGGTCCTGGGGAGGAAAGTAGGTGCCGCCGTAGAACGGGATTCCGTCGGGGGAGGCCCATACGCTCATCGGCCAGCCGCCGTGGCCGGTCAAAGCCTGCACCGCGTCCATATAGATGGCGTCGATGTCGGGACGCTCCTCCCGGTCGACCTTGATGCAGACGAAGTTTTCGTTCATCACCGCGGCGATCTCGGGGTCCTCGAACGACTCCCGCTCCATGACGTGGCACCAGTGGCACGCGGCGTAGCCGATTGAGATGAACAGCGCCCGGTTCTCGTCCGCGGCCTTCTGGAGAGCCTCGGGGCCCCACGGGTACCAGTCGACCGGGTTGTAGGCGTGCTGGAGCAGGTACGGGCTGGTCTCGTCGATCAAACGGTTGGGCTTGGTCCCCGAATGAGGTTCTGACATGGCGGCGGGCGCTTTCTTGTTGGGAGCGGTTTCTCCAACCTAACCCAGTACCGGAACCAAAGCGCCCCGGTCCTTCGGGTCCACTAGCCAGCGGACGGCCCCGGGGCTAGCATCGGGCGGGTAGATCAACCGGGCGAGCAAAGGGAGCTAGGAATGTCATACGCGGGTACCGCACCGGAAACGCCGGCTACGCCTACCGTGGAGGCATCTTCGTGGGGACGCCGCCTGGGCGCCTTCATCATCGACAACCTGATCCTCGGCATCCCGCTCGGGGTGCTCATGGTCGGCCGGATGTTGGGCGAGATGTCGGAGGCGGGCATGTTCGAAGGGGAGGCGGCTCCCAGCGAAGATGCCCTGAACACCTTGATGGCCGACATGATGGGTGAGTTCATGCTGTACGGCTTCTTAGGGTCGGTCGTCGCCCTGCTGTACTTCGTGGTGATGCACGGCGCCCTGGGCAGGACCCTGGGCAAGATGGCGGTCGGGATCAAGGTCATCAAAGACGACGGCACCCCCTGCGACTTCGGCGCGGCGTTCAAACGGGCGGTGGTCTACCCGATTGCCGGCGGCGTTCCGTACATCGGCGGCCTGGTGACCGTCCTGAACGGCCTGTGGCCCCTGTGGGACGAGAAGCGTCAGTCGCTCGGCGACAAGCTGGGCGCCACCTACGTGGTGAGGAAGTAGCCGCCCGCTGCGGCAGGGACCCGGTGCTCCTTCTTCCGCCGGCCGGCCCAGCCTTGAGACCGTCACCGGCAGCCACTAGAATCAGGTCGTAACAGGCACGGTGACGGGCTGGTCCCCCGTGCCCATCCGAAAGACCGGCCTACCGGTAGTCGTGAAGGAGTTGACCAACCATGGCCGTCGTCAAAACCATCGATCTGGTGGGGGTCTCGTCCGAGAGCTGGCGCGCCGCCGCGCAGGAGGCGCTGAAGGAGGCTGGAAAGTCGCTGCGGGGCATCGAGGCAATGGACATTTTGGACACCTCCTGTACCGTTGAGAACAACGAGATTTCCGAGTACCTCACGCACGTCCGCATCAAGTTTCGGATCGAACGTTCTTAGCGGCGGCGCAACCACCTACCTAAAGGATTGAAGTCATGCCGGGCATCGCGCTCGTAGGAACCCAGTGGGGGGACGAAGGCAAGGGCAAGGTCACGCACCTGATGGCCCACCAGATGGACATGGTGGTTCGCTACTCGGGGGGCAACAACGCAGGCCACACCGTGATCGTGGGGGACGAGACCTTCAAGCTGCACCTGCTGCCCGCCGGGATCCTCTACTCGCACATCGTCCCGGTCATCGGCCCGGGCGTGGTGGTGGACCCCAAAGTTCTGCTGGACGAGATGGATCGCCTTCAGGCCCGGGGGGTATCCACCGGCAAGCTGGTGATCTCGGGCAACGCCCACGTGATAATGCCGTACCACCGGGAATTGGACGCCCTGATCGAACGCCGTCTGGGCAAGCTGAAGCTCGGCACCACCAAGCGGGGGATCGGGCCGGCCTATTCCGACAAGGCGGCTCGCATAGGCATCCGGGTGCAGGACCTGCTGGACCAGAAGATCTTCATGGCCAAGCTCGAGGTCAACCTGCGCGAGAAGAACCTGCTGCTGACCAAGATCTACGGCCGCCTGCCGATGAAGCTCGATGCAATCGTCGAGGAGTACCTGGGTTTTGCCGACCGGCTGACCCCGCATATCACCGACACGGTCACCGTGGTCCACGAAGCGTTGGAGGCCGGGCGCAACGTGTTGTTCGAAGGAGCCCAGGGCACGCTTCTGGACCTGGACCACGGGACCTATCCGTTCGTGACCTCGTCCAACCCGGTCGCCGGCGGCCTGTGCGCGGGAGCCGGGGTAGGGCCCAAGGCGGTCGACCGGATCATCGGTGTGACCAAGGCCTATATCACCCGGGTTGGCGAGGGCCCGTTTCCCTCGGAGGACCGCGGGTCCGACGGGCTGGAGATGGTCAACCGGGGCAAGGAGTACGGGGCGACCACCGGCCGGCAGCGCCGGTGCGGCTGGTTCGATGCGGTGATCGGCCGCTACGCCACCCGCCTGAACTCGCTGACCGAGATCTTTTTGACCAAGCTGGACGTTCTGAGCTCGTTCGACGTCATCAAGATATGCGTCGGGTACGAGTACGACGGCCAGAAGTACGAAAGCTTCCCGCCGCACCAGACCATCCTCCACAAGGCGGTTCCGATCTTCGAGGAGATGCCGGGCTGGCGCATCGATATCAGCGGCGCCCGCACCTGGGACGACCTTCCTCCGAAAGCCCAGGACTACGTGCGCCGGCTGGAGGAGCTGGTCGGCGTGACCATCACCGACATCTCGGTAGGTCCGGAAGCCACGGAAACGGTGTCCCGCCGCGGGTGATAGTTCTGGTGGTGGGTGGCGGGGGCCGAGAGCACGCCCTTGCGTGGGCTCTGGCCCGCAGCCCTTCGGTGAGCGAGGTTCACGCAGCCCCCGGTAACCCCGGCATCGCCGGGGTGGCCCAGTGCCACCCGGTCGGCGTGGGCGACATTGCAGGCCTGACCGATTTGGCCGTCCATTTGGGAGCCGGCCTGGTGGTCATCGGACCCGAGGCGCCGCTGGCTGCCGGCCTGGCCGATGCCCTGATGGAGCGGGGGGTCACCGCGTTCGGTCCCCGCAAGAGCGGCGCCCGGCTGGAGTCCAGCAAGACCTTCGCCAAGCAGGTGATGGAGTTTGCCGGCATTCCCACCGCCGGGGCCCGCTCCTTCGTCTCCGCGGCCGATGCCATCTCCTACGTCGAGGAGCTGGCCGGCCCGGTCGTCGTCAAGGCCGACGGCCTGGCGGCGGGCAAGGGGGTGACGGTTTGTGACGGGCCCTCCGACGCCCGGGCGGCCATCGTCGAGGCCATGGAGCAGCGGCGGTTCGGCAACGCCGGCTCCACGGTCCTCATAGAAGAGCGGATGACCGGCCCCGAGCTGTCGATCCTCGCCTTCTGCGACGGGAGCACCGTACTGCCCCTGCCGGCTGCTCAGGACTTCAAGCGGTCGCTGGAGGGCGACCTGGGGCCGAACACCGGCGGGATGGGGTCGTACTCTCCGGTCCCCATCGCCACCGACGGGGTGCTGGACCAGGCGATGGACCAGGTCCTTCAACCGGTTGTCGACCAGCTGGCCAAAATGGGCCGGACCTACGTGGGAGTAATCTATGCCGGTCTGATGCTTACCGCGGCGGGGCTGAAGGTGGTGGAGTTCAACTGCCGGTTCGGCGACCCCGAGACCCAGGCGATCCTGCCCCGGCTGGAGTCCGACCTGGGCGAGCTGATGGCGGCGTCGACCGAGGGTTCGCTGGCCGGGATGAAGGTGTCGTGCAGCGAGCGGGCATGTGTTTGTGTAGTGGCGGCTTCGGGTGGGTATCCGGAAGCGGACCCGCTGCCCACCGGGTTCGAGATCTCCGGCCTGGAATCGGCCGAGGTTCCCGGGGTACAGGTCTTTCAAGCCGGAACCGCGCTGGTGCCCCGGGGGGCGGGCGGCGCCGGTGAGCAAACGCAAAAGCTGGTGACCAGCGGGGGGAGGGTCCTGGCCGTGAGTGCACTGGGAGATGATCTGGCGGCGGCGCGCGACCTGGCCTACCGCTCCCTTGCCGGGATCCATTTCGACGGAATGCGCTATCGCAGCGACATAGCGCAGCAGGCGGCGGAGCAGCAATGAGGTCTTTCAGCGGAAGTTCTAGGCGGAGGTAGAGATGGCAAATCAGGCGCCCCTGGTGGGCATCGTGATGGGAAGTGCGTCGGATCAACCCAAGATGCAGGCGGCGGAGATCATTCTGGACCGGTTCGGGGTTATGTACGAGTCGAACGTAATCAGCGCGCACCGTCAGCCCGAGCAGGCGCACGAGTACTCCAAGCTGGCCGAGGACCGCGGCCTGCAGGTGATCATCGCCGCCGCCGGGAGGGCGGCTCACCTGGCCGGCGTGATGGCGGCCAACACGATCCTGCCGGTGATCGGCGTGCCGGTGCACGGCGGCCACCTGGGCGGAGCGGACTCGCTGTACTCCACGGTCCAGATGCCCTCCGGGGTGCCGGTGGCCACGGTCGGCATCGACCAGGCGACCAACGCGGCGATCCTTGCCGTTCAGATCCTGGCCTGCCGCAACGGTGACCTGCGGGAGAAGCTGCGCAACTTCAAGGTGGAGCTGTCGCAAGGGCTGAAAGTTTGATCGACCGGTATACCCGGCCGGCAATGGCCGCGGTCTGGAGCGAGCAGACCAAGCTCGGCCACTGGCTGAGAATCGAGATCCTGGCAACCGAATACCGGGCCAACCAGGGCCTGGTGCCGGCGGAGGACCTGGAGGCCATCAGGGCCAAGGCGGCGTTCGACGTGGACCGGGTGAAGGAGATCGAGCGCAAGACCCGCCACGACGTGGCTGCGTTCATCGACAACCTGACCGAGAACATCGGGCCGGCCGCCAAGCACCTGCACTACGGCATGACTTCGTCGGACGTCCTGGACACCGCCCTGGCTCTTCAGATGCGCGACGCGGTCGACCTGCTGCTGGCCGGCGCCGACGACCTGCTCCGGGTGACGGTGGGCCGGGCACGGCAGCACGCCCACAGCTTCATGGCCGGACGCACCCACGGGATCCACGC
>DATLGP010000194.1:0-14245 GCA_035540395.1 Actinomycetota bacterium | reverse complement strand
TGGTGATCGTCGACTACCTGCAGCTTATGCAGCCCACCTCACGCAGCCGGGGGGACAACCGGGTGCAGGAGATCGGCGACATTTCGCGGTCGCTGAAGATCCTCGCCCGCGAGCTCGAGCTGCCGGTGATCGCGGTTTCCCAGCTTTCTCGAAACGTCGAGCACCGGACCGACAAGCGCCCGATGCTGGCCGATCTTCGGGACTCGGGCAGCATCGAGCAGGACGCCGACATCGTCCTGTTCATCTACCGGGACGAGGTCTACAACCCCGACTCCCCGCAGAAGGGGATCGCCGAGATCATCGTCGCCAAGCACCGCAGCGGGCCCATCGGAAAGATCGACCTGGCCTTCCTGCAGCACTACACCAAGTTCGCCAACCTGGCCCGGAGTCTGTAGCCCTCAACCCGCCCGATCACCGCTCGAACTTGCTCGAGCAGCCGAGTCACCGGACGAAGCATTGGCAGCAGGCTTGCGGGCTCGGATGATGGCCGAACCTGCGCTGGCATGAACCCGGTGCGTCTCGACGATCTCGGCGTTTTCCAGCCCGGCCGATTCCAGAAGCGCCAGGAACTCGCTGCGGGAAAGAGCTCCCGCGATGCATCCGGTCCACGCCTGCATGTCCCGCCGGACGTCTTCCTCCATGTCCTCGTCGGCGATCACGTCGCTGACCGTGAAGCGCCCGCCGGGGCGCAGCACCCGGGCGGCCTCGGATAGAAGCCGGGCCTTGTCCGACGACAGGTTGATCACGCAATTGGAAATGATCACGTCGACCGATTCATCGGGGAGCGGAATCTCCTCGATGTGGCCTTTGAGGAACTCGACGTTGGTTGTGCCCGACTCGGAGGCGTTCTTCCGGGCAAGCTCGAGCATCTCATCGGTCATGTCCAGTCCGTATGCCTTGCCGGCCGGGCCCACTCGCCTGGCGGACAGCAGTACGTCGATTCCACCGCCGGAGCCCAGGTCCAGGACCACCTCACCCTCCGACAGCTCGGCGATGGCAACGGGGTTTCCACAACCCAAGGAGGCGTATGCCGCGGCGTCGGGCAGGTCCGCCAGCTCCGACTCGTCGTACGCCACTGCTCCGAAACATGCCTCTCCGTCGCCGCAGCAGCCGGCATTCCCGCTGGTCGCGATTACCGCCAGTTCTGCATAACGGCTGCGGACTGCGTCTCGAACGATTTCAACCTCTTCCATGCCTGTCCCCCTAGTTGGATTGGCCGGTCAGCTCTGCCAGCAGAGCCCGCACCCGGCGGTCGATCTCGTCTCTGGTGCTCCTTACTTCGTCCGCCGTCCGCCCGAACGGATCGTCCAGCTTCCAGTCCTCGTAGCGCTTGCCGGGAAAGACGGGGCAGGCGTCTCCGCAGCCCATGGTGACAACCACGTCGGCCGCTTCTACCGCCTGGTCGGTAACCGGCTTGGGAAACTCCCGGGACATGTCGATCCCCAACTCCGACATGACCTCCACCACTGCGGGGTTGATCCGCTCACCCGGAGCACTGCCTCCGGAACGAACCTGCACCGTTCCCCGTGCGTGGTGGTTCAGCAGAGCCGCCGCCATCTGGGATCGGCCGGCGTTATGAACACAGACAAACAACACCTCAGGTACCTGTTTCACAATCGCTCCTCTATGACGGTCTCCCGGTTGTTGCCTCGGTCCCGGGGCGAGCTGGGGACCACAACCTCCGGCGGCTCGTCGACAATGTCGGGATAAAGGGTTCGAATCACTGCTACGGCGATCCCGGCGCCGGCCAGTTGAGCGACCACAAAAGCCAAAACCGACGACGGTGCGATTCCGGCGAAAGTGTCCGACAGGGTTCGGGCCAGTGTCACGGCCGGGTTGACGAAGCTGGTGGAAGCGGTGAAAAAGTAGGCTCCGCCAATGAAGGCGCCAACCGCGAAGGGTGCCGCGGAGGACCGCTCGGACCTGGCGACGCTGAATATGACCAGCAGCAGGCCAAAGGTGGCCACCACTTCGGCCAGCCACAAACCGCTCGAACTGCGTATCTGGCCCGAGACACTTACGGCGGGTAGCGAGAACATCAGGTTGGCCAGCACAGCCCCGAATGCTCCTCCGGCGACCTGGGCCAGGACATAGCCACCGGCATCCCTGCTGGTCAGGCCGCCGAAGACCCGGTCCACGAGGCTCACCACCGGATTCAGGTGAGCTCCGGAAACCGGTCCCAGCGCCAGGATCAGGGCGATCAGGGCTGCGGCGGTGGCGGCCGCGTTCTGCAACAGCTGCAGGCCGGCGTCGGCCGGGGAGAGAACCGACGCCATGATGCCGGAACCGATGACCGCCGTCACCAACAGGGCGGTTCCCAGGAACTCGGCGAGCATGCGCCGGGCCAGCGGTGGGGGAATGGAAGCAGGCATTGGTTTCCTCACATTGATGAGCGTCGATATAGAATCTCATCTTGACCGAACTCATCGATGAACGTCAATATAGTTACGTGAACATTTCGCAAACCGACTTGCCCGTCGAAGCCGGCCCCGACGGCGCCGCCTGCTGCCCGGCCGAGCTAATCCCGCCGCTCGAGGCGGCCGAGGCGGCGGAACTGGCGCAGGGATTTGCGGCTCTGGCAGATCCGGCGAGGCTGAGACTCTTCGCCCTAATCGCCGGCCAGGAGGGCCAGGTGTGTGCCTGCTCGATGGTGGAGCCACTCGGAAAGTCTCAGCCCACGGTAAGCCACCATTTAAAGGTGCTGTATGAGGCAGGCCTGGTGGACCGTGAACGCCGGGGTACCTGGGTTTGGTACTGGGCGGTGCCGGGGCGGCTCTCAGCCCTGACGGCGACCCTCGGGAGAGCCGTTAACGCCTAGCTTCTCTACCGCAACCCTGCGACGTCTTGAAGTTCCCACTCCGTTCATCGGATTGCCTCTTTAACTTCAGCGGCCCTTAATCGGCGGCCGCCAAACTGCGGCCATGCAGTCCCAAGCGTCACCGGGAGGCCGCGGCGGCGGTCACTTCGACTTGCAGGGACACCGCGGCGCCTGGGGTCTGGTCCCCTGCAATACTGTTGACGCCTTTGCCGCAGCGCTCGAGGTGGGCGTGAGTACTCTAGAGCTCGACGTGGGGGTCTCCAGGGACGGGCAGGTGGTTGTCAGTCACGACCGCCATGTGTCCGCGAGGCTGTACCGCGACACCGCACCGGTACACCCAGAGGACCGGCTTTTCCCCTACGTCGGGCAAAACATCACCAACCTGACGCTTGCCCAACTCAGGAGTCTCGCCGCCATTCCCCAATCGCGCCGGTTCGGCAAGTTTCTCTCGGTCTCTCCCGCCCGGACCCGTTACGGCCAAGCCGGATTCCTTCCCTTTCTGAGGTGTTCGACCTTTGCAGTCGACCCGAGGTCGATGCCGGGCTTGCGGCTTGGGGCGCTGGTCACCGAGTCGGGTTTTCTGACCGGCGTGGCCGACCATTGGACCGGCGGTATCGACGTCCGGGCCCGGCCGTTCAGGGGCGACCATGCCGCGGCTGCCGCCTCCCTGGGGGCCACGGCTCTATGTGTCAACTGGCAAGCCTGCACCGAAGCCGCCATCCGATCGGCGCACCAGGCAGAACTTTTGCTTCTGGCCTGGACGGTCAACTCCAAGGCGACGATGCGCCGTCTCATCGACCGGGGAGTCGACGGAATAGTCACAGATTTTCCCGACCGCCTCCGGGAAGTCATGACAGAGAAGGGGATGCCCCTGCCCTGCCCGGCACCTGTCAAGCCATGCAAAGCTCCGGCCGCCTAACCTGATAGGCGACGGCCTGCTTGGCGGGGGACCACGGCTTCCACCCGGCAGATTCTCTTGCCCTTCAGGTCTCCGAAAGGTTGCGTTCATCTTCGGCACGTAGGCTTCACTTGCCATGCCGCAGAAGGCAGAAGGGCCGGGCCCGATCCTGGTCGTAGACGATGAGCCGTCGATAATGTCGGCGCTCCTATACTCCCTCGAGCGCGAGGGGTACGAGGTTGAGTCGGCCTCCGACGGCGTCCAAGCCCTGAAGGCCTTCCGTGATTCAAGCCCGAGCCTCGTACTGTTGGATCTCATGCTTCCGGGAATATCCGGCCTGGACCTATGCCGGATATTCCGCGCCGAGTCCACGGTTCCGATCCTGATGCTCACCGCCAAGGACGCTGAATCGGACAAAGTCGTGGGTCTTGAGATGGGCGCCGACGACTACATCACCAAACCCTTCAGCTCACACGAGTTACTTTGTCGTATAAGGGCCCACCTGCGGCGCGCCTGCATGATGCAGCCGCCTTCGTTGACAGCCATCCTTCGGTCCGCCTCGTTGGAGCTGGACCCGGTTCGACACGCTCTGACGATCAGAGGCGACGATGTGGCCGTCCCTCCCAAGGAGTTCGCGCTTCTAAAGGTGCTCCTGGAGGGTGCCGGCCGATTGCAGACTCGCGAATCACTGATTCGGCGGGTGTGGGGCGACGACTACTACGGTGACACACGCACCCTTGACGTACATATCAAAAGGCTAAGGTCCAAAATAGAAGTCGACGGGAGCCGGCCTAAGCTCCTGAAGACGGTCAGGGGACTCGGATACAGGTTTGATCCGGAGTGACAGATAAGGGGCGGTAGCCGTGGCGTTGGATCGACCCGACCGGCAGGGACTCAGCGGTGAACCGCAGCTGGGAACGGGCGAAACCATACTGCTCGTAGAGGACGACCCTACGCTTGCGGAGTCGGTTGGCTTCCACCTCGAGCAGGAGCACTATCGGGTCCATGTGGCGCCCGACGGATTCTCCGCCTTAAAGCTTTTTCGGGACGTGGCGCCGCAGCTGGTGCTCCTCGACCTCATGCTCCCCCAGATCTCGGGTTTGGACTTGTGCCGCCAGATCCGGGCGGAGTCAGCTGTTCCCATCATCGTAGTCACGGCAAAAGATTCCGAGGCCGACAAGGTGCTGGGCCTGGAGCTGGGTGCAGACGACTACATAACCAAGCCGTTCTCCATACGGGAGCTCTTGGCCCGTGTCCGGGCCAATCTGCGGCGGAGCTCCATGGCGGACGGTGCCGGCTCCCCACTTAGAGGCGGCCCGATGGTCGTGGACCCTGAGCGTCACGAGGTGAGGTTGGGAGGCAGATTGATTGCAATGACGCCAAAGGAGTTTGCGGTGCTCCATCTCCTGGTGGAGCGAAAGGGCAGACTGCTGTCGCGAACCTTCCTCATGGACGAGGTCTGGGGCAGCGATTTCAGAGGGTTGCCCAACACGCTGGATGTGCACATCCGCCGCATACGGGAGAAGGTTGAAAACGACCCCCACAACCCGCGGCACGTGCTGACCGTCCGGGGACTTGGCTACAAATTCGAAGAGTGACGAACCAAGTTGCCCCGGACGGGTAGCAAATGCGCGTGGGCCTAGTGGTCCTGTCTGCCGATCCTTCGAGATTCGAGCGATTGCCTGCTGAAGTCGAGTTCGTCCTCAGGTAGCTCGACGTACCCGGCGTTGGTGACGGCCGAGATCCCTTCGTCGCTTAGATAGAAGTCCAGGAATTCGGCAAGCGCCTGGTTCTCCTCGACCTTGGCGACATTTGCGTAGATGTACAGAGGCCTGGCAATGGGATAGGAGCCGTCGGCGATGGTTTCGGGGCTGGGCTCGACGCAGTTGCCGTCCTCGCCCGCAATCTCGAACGCCCTGACCGAGTCGCGGTTGGCCTCAAAGAAGGCGTAGCCCACCCAGCCGAAGGATCCCCCCTCAGACTGGATGCCCCGGACGATGATGTTGTCGTCGGCGGATGCCTGGTAGTCGGGCCGGCTTTGGGCCTCCTTGCCGCGATTCTCGGCGATGTCTTCGAGCACCAGTTCAACGAAGCTGTCGTAGGTCCCGGACTCCTCGCCCGGGGCTGTTATCGATAGAGGGATGTTCGGGAACGGCGCAGCCTTGGTGTTGTCAAGTTCGGCGGCCAGCGTGTTCGCTGCCGACCACCGATTGAACCCCTGGGACTCCGGACCGACCAGTGCGTAGATGTCGCTGAAGCTCAGGCAGTCTGTCACCTCAGAGTTGTCCGGGGAGCTCAGAACCGCTATGCCGTCGATGGCGACCTTCATCTCGACGAAGTCGACCCCGGCTTGCGTGCAGGCCTCGATCTCCTCGTCGGAGATTGGACGTGAGGCGTCGGCGATATCGATCTCTCCTCTGCAAAACAGCTCGAAGCCGTCGCCGGTTCCCGGCCCGTCCACGGAGATACCCACCCCGGGAGCCTTCCCGCTGAAAGCTTCGGCGACGCCGATGGAAATCGGCTCGACGGTCGAAGAGCCGGAGATGGTGATTTCTCCGGATAGGCCCCCGGTCACGGCGGCGCCTCTTCCTTCGCTTCCGCAAGACGTCATGACGAGCGCAATAACAAGCAGCCCGCAACTGAGACCGATCTTTCTTTGAGAGGTATGCCGGTGGCTCGCTGGCTCAAGCCGGTTCTGCCGTTTCGCACCGTTCATGAAGGCTCCTGTTCCCTGGATTGCTGATCTGGCGTTCCTGATGGACCGTACATCGGTGATCTGAACGCCAAGATGTCCCGGGTTTGAACGTTGTGTGAACCTCTATCTGGCACCGAGCCGGCGTGAGACACTGCGTCGATCGCTCGGGAGCGCACCGTATTCATGGATCGCCATGACTTTCAGAAACTGCATCCGAAGGGGGCGATTCCCGCCGTTTATCCGCTCGCAGGGGGTTTGAAGGGCTGGTAGGCGATCAGCCTTTCGTTGACGGTCAGCCCTCGCGGGCTTTCGGCGGCCGGGGCACCTCCACCGACGGAAAGGCCTCCGGCCAAAGGTTCTCGGCCAGTTGACTGCGTTGCCACTCGAGCTCGGCGTCACCGGCGGCCTCATCGGAATCCGAGGCCTGCACCACCGCGTTTCTGGCGTAGCTGGCGGCGTGGGCAGCATGTTCTGCGAAGTGGGCGGTCGCTGCCGCGTGTCCGGCGGCCCGGGCAGCCGATTTGGCCGCCGGATCCTCAGTTTCCCTGGCAGCGCGATTAGCGGCAGCGGCAGCGCCCCGGGCCGCCGAGACGGGCACCTGGCCGTCTGCCCACTTCCGGACCGCATCTATCGCTTTCGCCGGCCGGGCGTCTCCGGCGCAAGCACGCACGAAGTGCCCCAGCACGCGTTCGGCGCATGCCGCGGCCCAGACGGCCAACTGTTGCTGGGTGGTTTGTTCGTCCATTTGTCTAACCTATCGAGATCCACGCCATCACGCTGGAGGTTGCCCTCCGCCGTTAGCCGGTGACCGGTACCCGTTGCGCGCGACCGGCGTCGGGTCGTCCCCGCTGACGGCCGGCGCTTCGCAGTGTAGGTATGGGTAGGCTACCCATCTATCGTCGACCGCAGGGGAGCCTGGATGGGCCAGTTGATCAAAGCAATACAGCGCGGAGATGCCGCGGCGGTGGCGCGTCTGCTGGAGGCGGATCGCACAATCGTCGATGAAAGGGACGAGCAGGGTGTGTCGGCTCTGCTCCAGGCACAGTACCGAGGCCTTAGTGAGATCGTCGACCTCCTTTCAAAAGCCAAAGGTTGGCTCGACGTCTTCGAGGCGGCGGCCGTCGGCGACGCCGGTCGATTGGAGCTGGCGCTCGCCGAGGATCCGGAGGCTTTGAAGGCGTTCTCGCCCGACGGGTTCACCGCCCTGCACTTTGCCGCCTTCTTCGGCCGCCGTCTGCCTGCCAACCTGTTGCTGCTGGCCGGTGCGGACCCCAATGCCGAGGCGCGCAATTCCACCAGGGTGAGGCCGCTGCACAGTGCGGTGGCAGGGCCGGACCCGATGATGGCCGAAACTCTTCTGGCGATGGGGGCCGACCCGAATGCCGTGCAACAGGGCGGCTTCACCGCTCTGCATGCCGCGGCGAAGCAGGGCAACGCTTCGCTGGCTGAGATTTTGCTGGGAGCGGGAGCAGACCCCGGCCTGGCCACCAACGACGGCTTGCTGCCGGCCGATATGGCCCGGGCCGCGGGCCACCCGGAGTTGGCCGACCGCCTGGCCTCCGGCAGCGCCGGCGGTTAGCCGGCCGTCGTTGCAGCGGGGCGTTCGGGCGAGGTAAGCCGGCTCGCTACTGCAGCGGGGTGCTCGTGGGGCGGGTGAAGCCGCGGATCCACCGGTAGCCGTAGCCCGGGATACGTACGCTGCGGTCCTCGACCGGGTCGCCCTGCTTGCCGCTGCCGTCGGTGAACGCTACCTGAAGGTAGTCGGCCTCCTCGCCGGCGAGGCTCCTCAAATTCACGTTTCGTGACTTGCCGGACAGGTTGTGCACCGCCAGGACAAGGTTGGTCTCCCAGATAAACCGGTGCGCCAGTACGTCGGAAAAGCCGGTATCGAGCACCTCCACCGGTCCGTACCCTATCGGGGCGCTCTGCCTGCGGGTTCGGATCAGGCTCTGCATCCAGTGGAGCAGCGACTCGGGGTCGTCCTGCTGATCGTGGACATTCGCCTGCTTGGGGCCGAACGGTTCCGTGGCCACCGGCCGGACCAGCTGGTAGGTCTCTCCGTCCGAAAACCCCCCGGTCTCCGAGGCGGTCCACTGCATCACCGTGCGGGCGGGCATCCGCTCCTCCAGCTCCATGTTGTCGCCCATGCCGATCTCGTCGCCGTAATACAGCATCGGCATGCCCGGAGTTGCAAAGGTCAGGCTGTAGAGCAGTTCCAGGCGTTTGCGGTCTCCTCCGAAGATCGGAGCCAGCCGCCGGCGGATCCCTCTGCCGTATACGCGCATTTCCTCTTCGGGAGCAAAGGCATCGAACACCGCCTGGCGCATCTCGTCATCGAGCGTGTCCATGTTGATCTCGTCGTGCAGGCGGGCAAAGTTCACCCAGCCACAGAGCTCGGGCACCGGGGGCAGGGACTCGAAGTAGTCGTGGAGCGGCTTGGCGTTGCTCGTGGCGAGACTGGCCATCAAGGCGCCGTTCTGAATGAAGTTGAAGAGCAGGTGGAGCTCGTGGCCATCGCCGAAGAACTCTGCAATCTCTTGCGGGGGCAGGTTGGCTTCACCGAGCAGAACCGCATCGCCCCGACGCCGCTTTACGAACAGGGTCAGCTCGCGCAGCCATTCGTGGTGGACCTCATTCGGTTTGCCCTCCACCCCGACCGTCTCGATCATGAAAGGCGCAGCGTCGAACCGGAATCCGGCCACGCCGAGCTGCAGCCAGAACCGCATGATCTGCATGATCTCCTCCCGCACCAGCCGGTTGGCGAAATTGAGATCGGGTTGGAAGTTGTGGAAGCGGTGGAAGTAGTACTGCCCCGTCTGCTTGTCCTGGGTCCAGTTGGTCTCCTGGACGCCGGGGAAGATGATTGCCTCTGCCTCGTCGATGGGCTCGTCGGACCACACGTACCAGTCTCGGTATTTCGAATCCCGGCCAGAGCAGGCGTCCTGGAACCAGGGATGCTGGTCCGAGGTGTGGTTGACCACCAGGTCGATGATCACCCGGATGCCCCGCTCCTCGGCGGCGTGGATGAACGCCACGAAGTCACCCAAAGTGCCGTATCGGGGGTCGACGGCGTAGTAGTCGGATATGTCGTACCCGTCGTCGCGGTTCGGGGTCGGATAGAACGGCATCATCCACAGGCAGGTGACGCCCAGCGACTCCAAGTGGTCCATCCTTTCGATCAGTCCCCGGAAGTCCCCGACCCCGTCACCGTTGCTGTCCATGTAGGTTTCGACATCCAGCTCGTACAGGACCGCGTTCTTCCACCACAGGTCGCCGCTCTCGAGCCGGATTCCTCGGGACATCAGGCGGTCTCCAGTTCGGGAAGGACCTTGGCGCCGAAAAAGTCGACAAACTCCTCCTGCGTTGAGGCAACGTGATGCAGGTTGATCGTCGAGAAGCCGAGATCCGCGTATCGGGCGAGGTTGTCGGCGTGCCAGCCGGCCTCCGACGAGATGTCGACCGCCTTTCGGACGTCCTCGGGCCGGACGAAGCCGGCCGCCATGTCGAAGTGCTCGGCGAGCCGGACGTCCTGGGCCAGCGGTCCGGGAAGCATGTTGCCGCGCCAGCTCTTCAGGGCGAGGTCCACCGCCCGGTCCTCGTCCTCCGCCCAGCACAGGTGGACCTGCAGCAACAAGGGCTTGTCTCCTGCGGTTTCCCGGAAGGCCTCGACGATCCGGCGCAGCCGCTCCTCGGGCTGGTTGACCGTGATCAGACCGTCCGCCCAGGTGCCACCCCACCGGGCCGTCTCGGGTGACAGGGCCGCGATGTATAGGGGCGGCGGACTATCGGGCAACGACCACACCTTGGCGTCGTGAACCCGCACCAGCCCCTCGTGGGTCACTCGCTCCCCGGTCAGCAGCCGGCGGATCACCCCGGCGCACTCGCCCAGCCGATCCTGGCGAAGGTGCTTGGGAGGCCAGGGGTTGCCGGTGATGTGCTCGTTCATCGCTTCGCCCGACCCGAGGGCCACCGAAAAACGGCCGGGGAACATCTCCTCGAGGGTGGCGATCGCCTGGGCGACTATTGCCGGGTGGTACCGGTCACCGGGAGCATTGACCAGCGTGAAAGGAAGCCGGGTGGCGTGCATGGCCGCCCCCAGCCAGGCAAAAGCAAAGCCGGACTCTCCCTGCTCGGACCCCCACGGCTCAATGTGGTCCGAAGACTGGATCGCCCGGAACCCCGCATCGGCGGCTTGCTGCACCAGCCTGAGAAGTCGGGAGGGGGAGAACTGCTCGTGGGACGCATGGAAGCCGATGGTGGGAGGCACCCAAAACGCTTACCCGGCTGAGACCAAGTCGAACCTTTCGATGCCGCGGGACAAACGCACGAAAACCGGCGCCTTTCGGTGCTTTCCTGCCGGTGCCGGATACCCCCTCTTTACGTGACTGTCCAGATTTGAAGCAGGCCGAAAAGCGCCCGGCGTCCACGGTCCTGCCGGGCGCACGAGGCAGTGAGTCCGCCACCGCGCTGTCGGCCTGCGAGAATTCCGGCATGGATCGAAAGCGAGGGGCACCGGCGCTGATGGTGGTGGTCACCGGAGCGCCCGGTGCGGGCAAAACGTCACTGGCCCGGCCGCTGGCCGAGCACCTGGCACTCCCGCTGATAACCAAGGACGACCTGAAGGAGATCCTGTTTGAGACCTTGGGGTGGGGCGACCGGGCGAGAAGCCGGGCGTTGAGCGACGCTGCCTACGAGGTCATGTTCCACATCGTGGGGGCCTTGGCGGCCGCCGGCAATTCACTCGTTCTCGAAGCCAACTTCCGGCCGGCGGCGGCGGAGCGAATGACGGAAATGGGCCGGATCCACGGTCTGAGCTTCGTGCAGATCCGGTGTTTCGCCGAGCCGTCGGTGATGGTCGAGCGGCTGGTTCGCCGGGCAGAAGGGGGTTTGCGCCATCCGGGTCACCTCGACAACCAGACCCTGCCCGAGATGCTCGAGCTTGCCACGGACGGGGCAGCGCTGGAGCTCGGCTGCCCGGTCATCGATGTCGACACCAGCGAGCCGCAGGGCTTCGACGTGGAGTTGATAAGCCGGCAGATCGCAAGTCTGGTGGTCGACCACGAGGAGTAACCACAAAAAGACGCTGGAACTTGAACCGGGCCGGGGAACAGCGGTCCGCGGGGGGCGGGGGCGATTATGACCTCACTCCGACCCGGTTCAAGATCCAGCGCTTTTTGCCTTACCTTTATCGGCATTTATCGGCAATCCATAAACACTATTTGTGAAACTCAAACCACAGACAGTGGTAGAGAGTTCGAAAGGATGCGAGTCGGTGCAACCGGGGCCCGGACCGGAGTGCTGCGGGGGGGCGGGGGCTAATCACACTCCGGTCCGGCCGGCGAACCCTTGTTGCAGGGTTTCTATCGGCACAATGGTTAACAGCGTTAAGTAGAAATAGAAATCAGTTCGCTTACCGGCGGAACCGTGGGGGTCCCCCGGTTCGTCAAACGGTCATCTGGAACTCGAGAAGGTGCCGAAAGGCGTGAGAGGTAGGAGGCCGGTCATGAGAAACCGAGTGATAGCCACGATGGTGGTGATGGTGGTCTTGACGCTGGGGGCGGTTTTCGGCGCAAGAGATTCAAGCGAGCCGGCCATCTCGTCGGCCGCCCGGGACGCGGCCGGTACGACTGGGGGCGGCGGCAACGAGATGGCCGTCGCACCCGATCCCGGCGCTGAGAGAGCCGATGCCGATGCCAACGACGGGGCCTTCGCCGCGCCACCGCCCGACGCCCGGGCGGTTCAGCAGCCGGTCCCGGATCTTCCCCCGCTTCCCCAGACGGGCCCGGGAGCCGCCAGGGTCATTAAGAACATCTCGCTCGAATTGAGAATCGAAAGAGACGAGTTCCAGCGGAAGTTTGCCCGGGCCGGGTCACTTGCCGAGCAGTTCGGCGGATTCGTCACCAACTCCCAGGTGAGCGAGACCGAAGACAGGTTCGCCTCCGGCAGTCTCACTATCCGGGTTCCCTCGAACCGCTTCGAGGAGGCAGTCACGCGGTTGAAGGAGCTGGGCCGGGTAACCGCCGAGGACCGCAGTGGGCAGGACGTCTCCAGAGAGTTCGTCGACCTGGAGGCCCGGCTCACCCATGCCAAGACCGAGGAGGCCTTTTTCCTCCGGCTGATGGGAGAGGCCGAGGGCATCTCCGACATGATCCAGATTCAAAGCCAGCTCTCGGGAGTGCAGATGCGGATCGAGCAGATCCAGGGCCAGCTCAACTTCCTGAACGACCAGACCAGCTTCTCCACGATATCCGTCCGGATCTACGAGCCCGGAGCGGCCGCAGGTCCGCCCAGAGGCCTGGCTGCCGCCTGGCAAGGTGCAGTGGAGGGCTTTCAGTCGGTGGTCGGCGGGTTGGTGGTGGCCCTTGGATGGCTGGCGCCGTTTGCCCTGATCGCGCTGGTGGGGCTGTTGGTGTTCCGGCTGAGGAACCGTCCGAAGTCGCCGGTTGGATCGGACCTGCCTCCGCCGGTGCAGAGTTGAATGGCAGGGCCTAAGAGAGCGGGTGAGGGGAATCGGACCCCCGCCTGAAGCTTGGGAAGCTTCCGTTCTACCATTGAACTACACCCGCAAACTGCCACAAACAATCTTAAGACATGGAGCCGAAAGGCTCGACAACGATTTCGTCCCGGCCGTGCCGCATGCGGCCCGGAGGGGGGCAAGTAGTCCCGGCAAGATGCAGCTCCTCCAGAAAGTGGCTACCGCCTGTTGTTTTTGGTTTTTGGGCGGCCCGGCGGAGGAGGGCTGCCGGGGGGAAGTTGGGGGGCAAGTAGCCCCGGACAGATGCAGGCCGGGCCCCCCAACTGGGTAGAATCCCCCCAGATGATCCTTTCCGACCGAGACATACGCGCCCAGATCGAGGCGGGAAGAATCGTCATCGATCCCTTCGACCCGGCTAGGGTCCAGCCGTCGTCTCTGGATGTGCGGATCGACAACCAGTTCCGCGTGTTTCACAACCACCGCTACCGGGTGATCGACGTGCGAATGCAGATGGACGACCTCACCGAGCTGGTCACCGTGGCGGACGATGAGCCGTTCATGCTGCACCCGGGCGAGTTCGTTTTGGGCTCCACCCGGGAATGGGTGGAGCTGCCGGACGACATCGCCGGGCGGCTGGAGGGAAAATCGTCGCTGGGACGGCTCGGCCTGGTGACCCACTCTACGGCAGGGTTTATCGACCCGTCGTTCAAGGGCCATCTCACGCTGGAGCTGTCCAACCTGGCGACATTGCCGATCACGCTTTACCCCGAGATGCTGATCGGCCAGATCGCTTTTTTCCAGCTTTCGTCGCCGGCAGAATCCGGGTACGGAGCCGGCAAGCTGCGTAGCAAGTACCAGGGCCAGCGAGGACCGACGCCCTCACGCTACTGGGAGAACTTTTCCTCCGGAGGTTGAGCGCTTGGACGGGCCGCCTTGCAGTGTGTCGATCTTGGCTGCCTCTACCGGAATGATCCCCGGCTCGGCCCCGGTCGAGGCAGGTTGCTGGCCGTCCCCGACCGCGCAATGCCCACCCTGCGGATACGATGAAGCTCATGGACATAGGGGTATTCGTCGCGGCTGAGCCGCACGAGCGGGGACCTGCCGAGGACCTGCAGGAGTTCGTCGACCTGGCGCAGGCGGTCGAGGAGCTCGGTTACAAATCGCTGTGGACCGCCTCTCGACACTTCTCGCCCGGTTACGCCGCCATTCCTTCGCCCCTGGTCGTCTTTGCCGCGGTGGCCGAGCGAACCAGCACGTTGGTCTTCGGTCCCTCGGTGGTCACCCTTCCCCTGGAGAACCCCTACCGGGTGGCGGAGGATTTCGCAGTGCTGGACGCCCTGTCCGGGGGCCGGGCTCGTT
>DATLGP010000193.1:0-2698 GCA_035540395.1 Actinomycetota bacterium | reverse complement strand
CCCGGGAGGGGTCAGGGACTACGCTCACCGCAGCGGCGGAGACCTTGCCGCCGGACGAGTCGCTTACAAACTGGCGGACATCGGCCTCACGGGGCCTGCGTCCCAGTCCGTCCGGCCGGGCGTTGACGTCGGCTCTGGTTGCGTATCGCACCCCGTGAGAGGCGGCTCGCTGCACCTCCATGTAGTCGTAGCCGAACTTGACCAGCGGAGCGACGAGGGCCGCTAAGACCAGAAGCAAGGGAAGGATGATGCCCAGCTCCATCGCAGCCGTACCCTCCTCGCTTTGCCTGAGCGTGGGCATCGTCACTCCTTTCTCGATTGGGCGGTGGCCGACAGGGCGACGGTGTTGGAGATGTCCCCGCTTCCGCCGAAGAACGTCTGGCGGATGGCGTTGACCGCACCGCCTGCGGGGTTCGGGAAGTTGCAGTTCATCGTGAGTGACACCGGCCGGTTCGTTGCACCGCTCGACAGCGAAGGCGTTGAGCACGAGGACTCCGAAAAGAAGGGCGTCGAACCAACCGCCTTACCGAGCACCTGGCCCGCCGAGGGGTAATTGCCAAAGGCGTCGGTGGGGATCGCGGCGTACCGTACCCCCACGTTCGTGGCGTACCCAAGCGACAGCTGGGCGGCGAACAGAAGCAGCAGGTAGATGACACCGAACACCAGGAAGAACAGCACCGGCGCTATCAGCGCAAACTCGACGGCCTCGGCTCCCTCCTCACGGCGGAGGCGCCGCATGAAGGCGGTCCGGCTTATCGGCGTCTTCATCTAGTTCACCAACCTTGCGGTGAACAGGCCCCGGGCACCGAGGGTGTCCGGGATCAGGTCCGGGTTGCTGATGTTGCGGTCTTCCAGGTTGTGGGCGGCAATCAGCGCTACATCCAGGGCCGGTACCGGCAACAGCTTTACCACGCTGGTCAGATTCAACAGGTCCACAACCGGTCCCAGCAGACTGGAAACCGTGGTGGAGCTCGGACCGCCGCTGCGGACCACCAGGAACGCCTCTCCTGCCAGGTTGGCCGCGCTGGTGCCGGCGTCGGCTGCCGCACGGTTGGCCGCCGCGGTGGCCCCTGCAATTAGGTCGTTGCTGCTGTACGGCGCGGACTCCGGCGGGTCGTAGACGTCTTCAATGTCCTGGTAGATCTTGGTTCCGGGAGCCAGCAGGTTCTGACACCCGCTGAGTGCCGGTGTGTAGGAGGCAAGGCGGTTGAGCTCGGCGTTCACCGACGACAGAGCACCCATGATCTGAGGCTTGGTCGCGTTCAGGGGAACGTTGATGTCCACGCTGGGCATGGACGGCCCGGTGGGAAGAGGTGACGACACCGACGGCAGGACAATGGCGTTCTTGAGCCTGCGTTCGGCAGTGGCGGTCACCTGCATCTGGACCCCGTTGTCGCTGGTTACCATCGACATCAGGGGAGGGACCACCCGGTCGGTGACCGTCACAGTCATCTGAGGGGTCAGCAGCGCCGGCGAGAGCGCCTCGAGGTATTCGACCGACCGCAGGGTGCTTTTCAGCATGTCGATCGTTCGGTTCACGTTACCGGTCACCTGGCTCGCGTTCAGCCCAAGCGGCGCCAGCAGCAGGTTGAGGGCGAAGGAGGAGAGACCGAGCAGACCGTTGAGGCCGCTTTGAAGCTCCGTTATTGCGCCGTTTATCCGGGTGGTCAGGTTGTTGAGGCATGCCGACAGCGGCGTGCTCAAAGAGTTGAGGGTGGGGTTGATGCGTCCGTCGGCCCAGGGGGAGTTGGAGCAGTAGCTGCTGGGGAGCCCCGTGGGGCCTACGGCAAACTTGTTGACCAGGTTGGAAGAGTCGGCGGCCAGGTTGCGCACACCGTAGGCGCAGGCGACGGCTCGCGGATCCGGCACATTGCTGAGTCCCTTGAGCGGGACGTCGAGCCCGACCCCTTCGGTCAGCCGGTAGGCGGTGTTCATGGGAAGGGTGCTGAGGGTCTGGCCGGGCCTGAGCAGCGGAAGGGCTGCGGCGCCTGCAAGCGCAGACTGGTCGGCCGTCTTTTGCATCTCCCGGTGGCTGCCGTAAAGCGTGAAGAGCATCACGCCCCCGGCCGAGAGGATCAGGAGGACCGACATGACTAAAGCCACGATGATGAGGACGGCTCCCCTCTCATCGTGGACTCGGTTCTTCATACTGTGGTTCCCCCCTTCTTGGACAAAAAATGGGTGAGACTGGTCAGGCCTTGCGAACAAGGCCGGAGCTGGAACTGGTGTCGTGGTGGTTGGATTTGTGTGGCCCAACCGAGATCCGGCCGATCCCGAAGTGCGTTTCGGGGCCGACCGGATCGTGGGTGGACTGGGACTGGTGTTTAGGTGCCGCCGCCGCCGCTGGGGGTGGCGCCGGTGAGTGCGGTGGCAACCGCCTGGAACATCTCGTTCAGCCGGCCGCCCAGGGCGATTACGGTGACGATGATGGCAACTGCGATCAGGCCGACGAGCAGGCCATACTCAACTGCGGCTGCGCCGTCCTCACGGTCCTTGAGGGATCCGAGAACGTACTGAAGCCAAAGCTGCATTGCAACCATGTTTCACTTCCTTTCGTGTAGGTGCTGCTTCCAATGGTTCGAAACTTGTGCGTAGAGGTTCCGGTTTGCCGCTTCTGAGCCCTGGGGCGGTGCTTTTTGTTCCGGAACCCGTTTCTGCGACGCCATAGATATCGGCAACTTCGAAGATCGTTTAAGGG
>DATLGP010000192.1:0-2757 GCA_035540395.1 Actinomycetota bacterium | reverse complement strand
CCCCGACACCCCGGCGTCTCGGTCGGGCCGGTGATCGACCGGGAGGCCTACGACCGGGTCCGCTCGTGTGTGGACCGGGGCCGTGCCGAGGGCCGGGCGATCCTGGTGCGGGAGGACGTTCCGGAGGACGGTTGGTTCGTCGGTCCGGCGATCTTCGACCGGCTGAGCCCCGACTCGGACCTGGTGCGGCACGAGATCTTCGGTCCGGTGCTGACGGTGCTTCGGGCCGAGTCGTTCGACGAGGCGCTCGCCCTGGCCAACGACACCGACTACGCCCTCACCGGCGGCCTGTACTCGAGGCTGCCCTCGCACATGAGAAGGGCGCAGGAGGAGCTTCAGGCCGGCAACGTGTACTTGAACCGGCCGATAACCGGAGCCGTCGTCGGGCGCCAGCCTTTCGGGGGCTACGGGATGTCGGGGGTGGGCTCCAAGGCCGGCGGGCCCGACTACCTGCTGCATTTCCTGAACCCGCGAACCGTTTCCGAGAACACCATGCGCCAGGGCTTCGCCCCGTCGGAGGAGGTGGGCGGCGTCTGAGGGCGGTTTCGTTATCTGCGCTCGATCTTTGCGGGAACCGCCCCTTCTGGATGAGTCGAGGGCGGTTTCGTTATCTGCGCTCGATCTTTGCGGGAACCGCCCCTTGCGGGCGGAGGGTGATGCCGGTGAAAAGCTTTACCGGTTCGTCGGGGGTGGTCACCCGGTAGCTCTGCATTAGCATCGCCGTTACGACGGCCGCCTCCAGCATGGAAAAGTACTGCCCGATGCAAGCCCGGGGCCCCCCGCCGAACGGGAAGTAGGCGTAGCGGGGACGGGCCTTCTCCTTTTCCGGGAGGAAGCGTTCCGGGTCGAACCTCTCTGGGTCGTCCCACAGCGCCGGATGGCGGTGGGTGGCCCACGTGCTGCAGAACACGGTCTTGCCGGCGGGGATGTCGTAGCCGCCGATGGTGTCGCCGGTCACGCAGTACCGGGGTATTCCGTAGGCGGCCGGGTAGAGCCGCATGGCTTCCTTGATGACCATCGTCGTGTAGCGGAGCGCCTTAACGTCGTCCAGAGTCGGGTCAGTGCGTCCCTGAATAACCCGGTCCACCTCGGTGTGAACGTGGGACTGGACCTCCGGGTGGCGGCCCAGCAGATGCAGCGTGAAGGTTAGCGAGGTGGCCGTGGTCTCGTGCCCGGCGAGCAGGAAGATAAGAACCTGGTCGCGCACCTCCTCGTCGTCCAGACCGCTGCCGTTCTCGGGATCGGTTGCCTGCAGCAGGAGGCCGAGCAAATCCTCGCCCTCGGCCGGATCGGCTCTCCTGGCGGCAATCAACTCGTCGACCACGTCATAGAGCGCCTTTTGATACCTCGCTGCCTTGCGGTTGGCCGGGGTCGGCCAGCCTTCGGGGACGTGGAAGGGGATGAGCGCCCTCTGGATGGCGCGTTCGCTGAGGAATGGGACACTTCGGCGAATTACCGGCACGGCGCCGTCGACGTCGGCGCCGAACAGGGCCTTTCCCACCACTGCCAGCGTGAGCCGGGCCATTTCATCATTTAGGTCGAGCGCTTTGCCGCTCGACGCGTACTCGGCCCAGCGGGCGACGGCAACCGCAGTCTCGGCTGCCATCATCGGGACGTAGCCGGCAACCCGCCGGTGGGTGAAGATCGGCTGGATCATCCGCTTCTGGCGTTTCCAGTCGTCTCCTTCGCTGGTCAGCAGACCATCTCCCAGCAGGCCGCGAAGCTCGATGTAGACGCCGTCGTTTTTGATGTAGCGGTCGGCGCTTCCGGCCAGCACCCGTTGAATGTGATCGGGATGGAAGACGCCGAAAGCCTCTTCCTGGAACCTGCCGGGAGGGCCAACCGTGAAACGGACCACATCGCCGTATTCGAGCATCGCCCGGTAAGCGGTACCGAGCATGTCGTTCTTCAGATCGAGGGCCGACCCCAGGATCGGCAACCCCTTGGGTCCGGGAGCAAGTCGGCGGTCAACTGCCTCGGTGCTTTCTGCGGTTGCGGTAGCCATGCGGGCGCCTCCATCGAATATCAACACTCAGGAATGCAACATCAATCAATGTAATGGTATCGGCTCGGCCTGAAAAGTTCAATCCAGGATTTGACGAGTGTGGCCGGACGCTTCGGGGTACGAAGTTCCCATGTCACAACTTCGCAGAGGCGACGCCTCTCCCGACGCCCCGGTTCCCACCAAGAAATCGGGCACCGGCGGACCCGACCACCCTCTGGAACTGAGCAAGAACGACTGGAAGATGACGCTCAAGCGCACCATGAAGGAGGTCAAGGACGACCGAATAACCCTGGTCGCGGCCGGAATGGCTTTCTACTGGTTTCTTGCCGTGTTTCCTGCGCTCATTGCGGCGGTCGGCGTCGTTGACCTGCTCGGTTTGGGCCAGCAGATGCTCGAGTCAATCAACCAGGCCATCGGTTCGACGATCCCGGGGGGAGCCGCAGCCATACTCACCACCACGATTGAAGCGGCCCAGGACGCCCCCCGGCGCACGTCGCTGGTCGCTGCCATCATCGGCGTCACCCTGGCGTTGTTCGGCGCCACGGCCGGGATGGTGGCGCTGCAGGCAGGGCTCGACGTCGCCTACGACGTGGCGGAGGACCGCAAGTTTTTCAAGAAGCGGGCTTACGCCCTGTTGCTGGTCGTAGCCACCGGCTTGTTGATCGCCATACCGTCGGTCTTTTTCGCAGCTGGAGGGCTCATCTGGTCGATTCTCGGCTGGCTGACGCTGGTCGCGGCCATCATCACCCTGT
>DATLGP010000191.1:0-4286 GCA_035540395.1 Actinomycetota bacterium | reverse complement strand
CTCGCGTACGGGTCCAGCAACAGCTTGGAGGGGTTGCACCTCAGTCCGGCGTCGGGATTGTAAGGGCCGTAGACCCGAAAGCCGTAGCGCTGGCCGGGGCCGGAGTTGGGCAGGTAACCGTGCCAGCAGAAGGCATGCACTTCGGGCAGATCGGCCCGGGTCTCGCTCCCGTCCGCTTCGAAGATGCACAGCTCAACCCGTTCGGCAACCTCGGAGAACACCGAGAAGTTGACGCCCATTCCGTCGTATGTAGCCCCGAGCGGGTAGGGCATTCCGGGCCACAATTTCATCTGTTCCATCCTCTCAATTGTCGGGCTGAGGACGGACTACCAGCGGGCAGCGACATCCAGACCTCTTTGTTTCGCGACCCTGCGACCTTACCGCTCAGGCTGGATTGCTGCCGTTCTTGTTGGAGTTCAGGTCTATCTCGAACCACACCGCGGCCCCGGCCGAATCCAGCCGCTTGACGCCCCAGCGGTCGGATATGCGGTCGACGATCTGCAGTCCCCAGCCTCCGAGCTGGTCGGGTGTCGACGGCCGGACGAACTTCTCAAAACCGGGGCCGGCGTCGGTCACCTCCACGTGCAGCCGTGACGGCTCCCTCCAGACCCCCAGCCGGACCCGAACCTGGTCGCCGCCGCCCACACCCGAGTGCCTCACGCTGTTGGTGACCAGCTCGCTGACCAGGATGCGAACATCCTCATAGGTATCCTCGGGAACCTGACCGGCAAGAACGGACAGACTTCTTCGCGCCTCGGACGCGGCGGTTGGCCGGGCTTCGAACGTCTCGTCAATCAGCGGTTTCACCTCCCGAGGCCCTCCCAATGGTGCGGACCCGTGAGGCCGTGGCCTCGAAGCAGGCTGAGTCTCACTTGTCATTCGCCGCAACCAGTCAAAACCGTGTTTCTCGGAATTCTCCGCTTGTTTGCAAAGCCCACCTACCATCGACGGCTACTGCAGCCGATCCTCATCAGCCTCTGTTCACGACGTGGCGGTCGCCGGAGAAGCGCTGGCATGTCCGCGACTCCCCGAAGGGCCCAACCGAACCTGAAGCACCTACTTGGACTTGTTATCCACTAAGAGTGGTTGCCAAACGGTTTCGAGCCCGCCCAAATCAACAACTCCACAAAAACATGCGGCTAAACCATCCGCCCCTTGGTTAGTGTCCCTTGTAAATTTGAAGGAGCCAGCGGCTGCCATCAGAGTGGCCAATGCCGCCGTAAACGGTATCCTGACGGTTCGAGCACTCGGCTCCCGGAGGAAGCACCCTATGCCTGAACGCAGCGCGACTGCGAGCGAAACGAATCGGATGGATGCCCTGCTGCGCGAGCTGGTCGCCCACTTGAGGGAGAACCGAACCCAGCTGCGTGAGGAGTGGGCCCGCCGGATCACCGATGCCCAGCTTCTGACTGCCATGACCCCGGAGGAGATTTTCTCCGAGGCCACCTCGGTGTACGACAACTACGTCGAGGTGCTGGAGACCGGCAGTGTCGAGGCGCTTCAGGACTATGCCCGAAACCTTTCCGAGCGCATCATTCCGCGAGGGGTGGAGACCCACGAGGTACTCGGTATCGTCCTACTCCTGCGTGACGTCCTGGCCCGAAGCCTGTTCGAGAAATACCAGGCGGACTTCGACCTGCTGAACCGGGTGCTCGACGTGTACGAGCCGGCGGCAAACCGGATCGCGAACACGGTGGGGGTCTCGTTCGTCCAGGAGAGGGAACGAGTGATCCGCCAGCAACAGGAAGCCATTCGCGAGCTCTCCACCCCGGTCCTGCAGGTGCGTGAGCGGCTGCTGATCCTGCCGATCATCGGCGTGCTGGACTCCCAGCGGGCTCGCCAGGTGACCGAGCAGCTTCTGCGAGGCATCCGGACCAACCGGGCGAAGGTAGTGGTGATCGACATCACCGGCGTTCCCCAGATCGACTCCACGGTGGCCAACAACCTGGTCCAGACCGTCGAGGCCTCCCGGCTGATGGGCGCCAGCGTGATCATCACCGGTCTTTCCTCGGAGATCGCCCAAACGCTGGTGACCATCGGCGTCGACCTGAGCAAGATGAACGCCGTAGGTGACCTCCAAGGTGGCATTGAGGAAGCAGAGCGCCTGCTCGGCTACGAAGTACGCCGGGTGGAGTCGCTGGCGGTGGAGCTTCGTTGACGCCCCGCCCCTAACGGAAAGGCATGGAGGATGGCAGTACCGATCCTCAAACAGGGCAAGTACCTGATCGCATCGATCCAGTCCGCACTGACCGACAGCGACATGGTGTCGCTGCGCGAGGACCTGATGGAACAGGTCGGGCGCTACCGGTCCCGGGGAATCATCATCGACGTCACCGCGCTGGATGTGATGGATTCGTACGCCTCCCGGTCCCTGAGAAACATTGCCTACATGACCAAACTGCGGGGCGCAGAGACCGTTTTGGTGGGTATCCAGGCCGACGTCGCTTACGCGATGGTGCAGCTCGGTACGAACCTCGAGGAGGTCAATACGGCTTTGGACCTGGAGGAGGGCCTCGCATTCTTGAATCAGCTGACCTGAACGCCGATCACCATGGAGAAGAGGTCGTGAAGATCTCTTCCGACTCCGACGTGCTGCTGGCGCGCCAGACCGGTCGCAAGATCGCCGAGAAGGTCGGCTTTGCCGGCAGCGACCTCACGATGATCTCGACCGCGATCTCCGAGCTGGCCCGCAACATCATCCGGTATGCGCAAGAAGGGGAGGTGTCGGTATCGGCGATCTCCGACAGGGGCCGGGTTGGGGTCATGGTCGTTGCCCGGGACGAGGGGCCGGGAATTGCCGACGTCGATCTGGCGATGCGCGACGGATACACAACCGGCTCGGGGATGGGCCTCGGCCTGCCCGGCGCGCGCCGGCTGATGGACGAGTTTGCCATCTCCTCCCAGCTGACCCAGGGCACTACGGTCGTGATGAAGAAATGGACCAGGGGCCTGTGAACTCGCAACCGGCCTTCCTCAGCTCCGCAGTGGCGGAGCGCGCAATGCCCGGTGAGTACCGGTCGGGCGACCTGAGCGTCGTCGTGCCGGTGGTCGGCGGAGCGCTGGTGGCGGTGATCGACGGCCTGGGCCATGGGATGGAGGCTGCGGCGGCGGCGACGGCGGCTCGGGACACGGTGCGCAGCTGCGCCGGCGAACCCATCGAGGTGGTGCTGGAACAGTGCCACAATGCCCTGAGAGGGACCCGGGGGGCAGTAATCACGCTGGCTCAGGTCGACCAGCAGCGCGACGAGCTCACCTGGATTGGCGTGGGCAACGTGGAAGGGCGGATCTGGCCGGCGCTGCCCGGAGCTACGCTGAACCGGCAGGCCCCTCCCCTGCGCGGGGGCGTCGTAGGACATGCCCTCCCCAAGCTGCGGAGCAGTACTCTTACCTTGAGCCGGGGCGACCTGTTGATCCTCTCCACCGACGGGGTCAGCAACAACTTCCACGAGGAGTTCATGTTGAATGGACCGGTACAGCAGATCGCCGACGACATCATGGACAAGCACTGGACGGGCAAAGACGATGCCCTGATCCTGGTGGCGCGCTACCTGGGGTAAAGCTAGTACAACCCAACACGGTCGACCCCTCCCCGGGAGTCGATCACTTCATCGGACACAATGGCCGGAGAGTGGATTTCAGCTCCATGACGACAAAAGACCCTCTCGTCCGCAGAGAAGCGGAGCTGGTTGAGCAGCGATACCGTTTCCTGCTCACCGCCAGCACCATGCTCTCGGCATCGCTGGATTTCGGCTCGGCCATCGAGGCGCTGGGCCGGCTCGCCGTCCCGGCGATTGCCGACCTGTGCCTCATCGACATGGCGGATTTTGCCGGCAACCTCAAGCGGGTGTCGGCGCGGGCAACCGACGTAGAGCTGGCGGCCGCCATGGAAAGCGTCAGTCCGGTCCCCGATACCCACCATCCGGCATCACGGGTGATCCTGTCGGGGGAACCGGTCCTCATTCCTTGCGCCACCGATTACGAGTTGCAGGTCCTGGCCGGCAACGAGGAGAACTTCGCCCGTCTGGAGTCGAGGAACCTGCGCTGGTCGCTATCGGTACCGATCGTCGCCCGATCCTGCCTGGGAGCCCTCACCCTGATTGCACCGGAATCCTCCTACGCCGAGTTCGAGGTGATCCCCGACATAGCCGAAGACCTGGCTCGGCGAGCAGCCCTGGCTCTGGACAACGCCAAGCTGTTCGAATCCAGCCGGGACATGGCAATCACGCTCCAGAGGAGCCTGATGCCGGCAGACCTGCCGGAGATACCGGGGCTGGACCTGTCCGCTC
>DATLGP010000190.1:0-2090 GCA_035540395.1 Actinomycetota bacterium | reverse complement strand
CCTTGTCCGGATCCGTCTTCAGCCGATCCGCAACCCGGCGCAGCTTGTCCGCCTGGGCGTTCAGGTAGTTGAATCCGGCCATGCCGGTCAGGGCCTCCACCCTGCGGACCCCGGCGGCAACCGAGCCCTCGTGTACCAGCTTCACCAGGCCGATGTTGCCGGTCCGCGGGACGTGGGTTCCTCCGCATAGTTCCTTGGAGTAGTCCCCCACCTCCACCACACGCACGTGCTCGCCGTATTTCTCCCCGAACAGTGCAATGGCGCCGATGCTGGTGGCGTAATCAAAGGTGGTCTCGAACGCCCGAACCGGGTCGTCTCCCAGGGACCGGCGGTTGATGATCTCTTCGATTTCGGCCAGTTGGTCGGGGTGAACCGGTTCGAAGTGGTTGAAGTCGAAACGCAGGCGCCCGGGCTCCACCAGCGAACCCTGCTGCTTGGCATGCTCGCCCAGGCGCTGGTGCAGCGTCCAATGAAGGATGTGGGTGGCGGTATGGGCCTGGGTTACTCCCTCGCGGTGAACCGGGCTAACGGTTGCCCGGGCGTCCTGCCCGGCCAGGATCTCGCCCTGGACCACCGTGCCGCTGTGGATCACGACACCGGGGACGCCCCATGCGGTGTCGTCCACCCGGAACAGGCCGGTGCCGGTGCGGATCTCGCCGCGGTCGCCCACCTGCCCGCCTCCCCGGGGATAGAACGGTGTCCGGTTGAGCACCAGCTCGCCGGAGGTCCCCTCTACCAGCACCTGGGCCGGCACCACTCCCTGCAGGAGGCCGATCACCGATGCGTCGAGCGACAACAGTTCGTATCCCATGAAGTCGGTGCCGCCGAGCGTGTCCCGGATCTCCGAGAGCGCCTCGTTCTGCGGGCGGTCCTTGCCGCCGGCCGGGCGGGCGGCGCGTGCCCGGGTTTTCTGCTGTTTCATCAGGTCCGCGAACGCTCCCCGGTCCACGGCAAGCCCCTCCTCGGAGGCTATGTCCGTGGTGAGGTCCAGGGGAAAACCGTAGGTGTCGTGCAGCTTGAAGGTGATGTCGCCGCTTAGCTGGGTCCGGCCGGACGCCTTCATCTGCGCGATCTCGGCGTCCAGGATCTCCATTCCCTGGCGAAGCGTCTGGTCGAACCGCTCCTCCTCCTTGGAAACCACCGCCTGGATGAGGTCGCGGTTACGGCCCACCTCGGGGTAGTCGGCGGAGTAGGTGTCGATCACCACCTCGGTCAAGCGGGACAAAAACAGCTCCTCGATGCCGAGCAGGCGGGCATGGCGGGCGGCCCGCCGGATCAGCCTCCGCAGCACGTATCCACGGCCGACGTTGCCCGGGAGGACCCCGTCGGCGATCAGCATGGTCATCGAGCGAGCGTGCTCGGACAGCACCCGAAGGCCGATGTCCGACGCCCCGGACTCGCCGTACCGCTGGCCGGTGGCCTCCTCCACCACCGCAAGGATAGGCGCCATCGAGTCGATCTCAAAGGCGGTCGGAACCCCCTGGAGGATCGAGGCGAGGCGCTCAAGCCCCATGCCGGTGTCGACGTTGCGGTTGGGCAGGTCGCCGGTGATGCGGCCCTGGTCGTCCTGGATGTACTGCATGAACACCAGGTTCCACACCTCGAGATAGCGCTCCTCGTCCAGGGCGTCGCCGCCGGTGTAGGTGGCGCCGAACCCTTCGCCCCGGTCGTAGAGGATTTCCGAGCAGGGGCCGCACGGCCCGGCCACCCCCATGTCCCAGAAGTTGCCCTGGGCCCGGGTGCGCCGCAGGACCCGTTCGGCCGGCACGCCGACCTGCTTCTCCCAGATAAGGGCTGCCTCGTCGTCCTCCTCGAAGACCGTGATCCACAGGAGGTCGGGCTCCAGGCCGTAGCCCTGGGTCATGAGCTCCCAGCCCCACTTGCAGGCGTCGGCCTTGAAGTAGTCCCCAAACGAGAAGTTGCCGAGCATCTCGAAGAACGTCAGGTGCCGGGCGGTCTTGCCCACCTCCTCCAGGTCCTTCTCCCGGAAGCATTTTTGCACCGAGGTGGCACGAAGAAAGGGCGCCGGGCGGGTTCCGAGGAAGTACGGCTTGAACTGCACCATGCCGGCATTGGTTAGGAGCAGGGTC
>DATLGP010000189.1:0-9136 GCA_035540395.1 Actinomycetota bacterium | reverse complement strand
GAGGAAGATCACCTGCCACCAGTACTTCTTGAGGAACCGGGACGTTGAGGGGGCGACCGTCATCCGCAGAATGAACTCGGCGACGAAGATCCCCCAAAGCACCCAGCTGGTGACTGTGAAGACCGTGCTCAGCGCCCCCCGGGGCCGGACGAGAGTCTCCCCAAGCACCAGCAACAGGAAGATCAGACCCAATGCAGTCATCGGCCCGTCCATGCGGTCGGCGATCCGTTGGGTGAGCGCCTCGCGGTCGGAGTGCGACTTGTACCGGAGCTTTATCATTCGTGTCCCTCGCGAGCTTGGGTCGCCCGCCCTTCCGTCGGTTTCATCGGCCTGCCGACATTCTGAGGGATAAGCGTGTGCCCGGCCGGATGTTTCAGGACCAATGGCCCCGTGGTTTTAGGCCGCGCGGCCCCCATATGGCCACCCCTCCAACCGCAAACTGGACAAAAGGCAAATGGAGGGAAAAATGAGAGACCGCAAGCTCCGGGCGTGGGTACTGCTGGCTTTCTGTAGCTCATGGCTGCTCGTTGGAGCGATCGGAGTTTCCGCCGGCGAGGTCTCCGACGGGTCCCGCCCGTACCCTGCCGCCGGCAAGCAGGCGTGCGAGCTGGGCCGCGGTGGTTCGTTCGAGCAGCTCGCTGATTCAACCACCTGCACCGTCACCTCGCAGCTGGGTACCACCGTCTACGCTGGTTCGGGAGCTCCCGCCTTCATCTGGGTCCAGACCTCCACCTACGTCAAGGCCGACGGCGCCAACGGCGTGGACCTGGGGCCGGCCACAGTGGGATGCAGCAAGCCGGCCGGTGCGGCATCCGCCGACTGGGCAACGGAGTGCATGTAAGCGCAAACCGGTCAGCCGAGGTTGAACGCGCTCTCCACCTCACTAGCGACGAATGCCTCCCGGTCGGCGAAACGTCCTGGCCGGAAGGGCTCCATCTGCTCCGATGCCCGGTCTTCGAGTAGCTCCGGACCCAAAAGCGCGGCAACCGCAGGGGCAATGGTGACCCCGGAGTGTCCGGTGGCAACGTAGACCGAGGAGAAGCCCGGCAAGGGCCCGATGATCGGCATCCCGTCACGCGGCATCGGCCTCCACTCCACCGTGAACTCGCTGACGCGCGCATTACGCAAGATCGGGAAGAAGCGCTTGGCCTGCCTGAGCAGTTCCTCAGCGTGGCCGATGTTCGGGTTTTTAGCCACATGGTCCTGAGACCGCTCTCCTATGAGAACCCGGTCGTCGTGCTGCTGACGCAGGTGTATCGGCAGTCCCTCTGCAGGAGTTACGTAAGCAGTGCCGGTCAGGACGGGATCCATCGGCTCGGTCAGCACCAGCAGTCCGGGGCTGGGGTCCATCGGAACCTCCCATCCAAGCTTGTGCAGCAGAGACATCGTCTCGGCCCCGCCGGCGATCACAACCCGCGACGCCTCGAGCTCGCGGCTCCCGATGCGAACCACGACCCCATCCCCGTCGAACCGCAGCCTCGCCCTGCCGTTCTCCAGCCGCCCGCCGGCTTCTTCGAACGCCGCCCGCAATCTGGCGATCGCCTTGCGGGCGTTCGCCTGACCGTCGTCGGCGGCAAACGAGGCGGCCAGTACCGGCCCCGGGCGGCTGTGGGGCAGGCGGCGGATCAGCTCGGGGGCGGAGATGTTCTCCACCGGATACCCACGCCCTTTGGCTCTTTTCACTTTTTCCCGCAGGGCCGCGGCCCCCTCCGAAGACTCGGCCCACCGGATCTCGCCGTCCCAGCGGACCCCGATGTCGCCCCCCAGCTCCTTCTGCCAACGCCGCCAGTGGCTCATCCCGAGGCACTTGAGCGCATAGACCTCGGACAGCGGCTCGTCCATCGCGGTCAGCGAGGCGAACGAGAAGTAGGACGCTCCCCTGGGTTCGGGGTCATCCACCAGGATTGTCGGGGCGCCCAGGGCCTGCAGCTGCCAGGCAATCGCGCTTCCAACGATTCCGCTCCCTACGACCGCTACCGGTCCTGCCATTACGAACTCCTTTTTCGTTGATGTTGACACATGATCGGCGGACTGCCCGGTGACCGCTAGGGCACAAGGGCCCCCTCGTTTGAGGACCATTGCCCCCGGGCAATCAGCTATGGCGGACCGGCAACTGTTAGGTTGGCTAGACCTCCTGGTGAGGCCCTACCAATGCGCCGGAGAAAGGAAGCTGACGTGGAGCCAATTCAACAGATCAGCGAAGAGGAGAGCCGCGAGCTTCTGCGGACCAAGTCCAAACTTGGCAGAGTAGGCTTCGTCGTCGACGGCAAGCCCATGGTACTGCCGGTCAACTACCGCGCGGACGATGATTCCGTCGTCTTCTGCACCGCCGACGGCACCAAGCTGAGCGTCCTAAAGGACGGGGCTCCCGCCGCGTTCGAAGTGGACGGCAGCCGGTCCCTCTATCACTCCGGGTGGAGCGTGGTGGTACAGGGCACCGCCCGGGAGGTCACCGACCCCCTGGAGCTCGAGGAGCTCCGTCGCGGCCCCCTGAAATCCTGGGCCACCCCGGCCAGCGAGCACTGGATCCGCATCTCAATCGATCAAATCTCAGGCAGACGAATCCCCGAGTCCTAAGGAGTGGCGCCAACTTCGAGTCGATGATCCTGTACCGGAAGAACCCTCCCTCCGCCCGCCGGGTATCCGAATGACCGACCGCTGGGTGCCCGAGCCCGTGGGGGGCGGCGGGCTTGACCCGGTTGTGGCAGAAACCCACGTCTCCCTGCTGATATTTGCCGGAGACCGCGCATACAAGCTCAAGAAAGCAACCCGCAACCCATTCCTGGACTTCTCTACCCCGGACCTTCGCCGGCAGGCATGCCAGCGGGAGGTTGACCTGAACCGGCGGCTGGCGCCTGACGCCTACCTGGGAGTGGCCGGCATTGGGGGACCGGAAGGGGAAGCTTGCGACTGGCTGGTTGTCATGAGGCGCATGCCGCCCGAGCGACGGCTGACCAGGCTGGCCCGGGACGGCGAGTGTCAAGGCTGCCTGCAAGCGGTGGCGGAAAAGGTAGCCGCTTTTCACCGAACCGCGGCCACCGGGCCGGAGATAGAAGCTGAGGGCACCCGCGACGCGCTTCGGGGCCGGTGGGAAGCCAACATATCCCAGATGGAGCATGTGTCGACCCTGCTCGCCGATCCGTCCCTGCCCGGGCAAATCGCAGAGCTGGCCGGGGCCTACTTGAGCGGCCGCCGGGCGTTGTTCGATCGCCGGATCGCCGAAGGTCACATCCGCGACGGCCACGGCGACCTGCTTGCCGACGACATCTTCTGCCTGCAGGACGGCCCGCGGATCCTGGACTGCCTGGAGTTCGACGACAAACTCCGCTATATCGATGTCCTGGACGACGCCTGCTTCCTGGCAATGGACCTGGAACGGATCGCCGGCGCCGAGATGGGCGAGAGCTTTCTCCAGGCGTACCTACGTGCCTCCGGCGACGTCCACCCGGCATCCCTGGCGCACCACTACCGGGCCTATCGAGCCCACGTCCGCGCCAAGGTGGCGAGCATGCGCCACGAACAGGGAGACCCGGATGCGCTGGACGAGACCACCCAACTCCTCGAGATAGCTCTCAACCACCTGGAGGAAGCCAGGGTGGTCCTCGTGCTCGTGGGAGGCCTGCCGGGGACCGGCAAGTCTACGGTGGCCCGCCATCTGGCCGAGCAGAAAGGTTGGACGGTACTGCGGTCGGACGAGGTACGAAAACAGATCGCGGGAAGCACACCGTCAGCGGAATCCGGGTACCGGCAGGGTCTGTACCGGGAGGAGATCACCAAAGCAACCTACGAGGCGCTGCTCAACCAGGCGCGGGCCCACCTTCGGGACGGGTCCTCGGTGGTGCTAGACGCTTCGTGGTCCAAGGCTTCCTTGCGCGGGTTGGCGGCAGACCTCGCTGAGGAGTGTGCCGCCGGGTTCTTTTCCCTCCATTGCGAAGCGCCCATTGAATTGACGGCCGAGCGCATACAAAGACGGGCGGCGAGCGGCAACGATCCCTCCGATGCCACCGTGGACACCGCCCGATCGATGGCGGGCGAGTTCGACCCCTGGCCGCAGGCGCGGACCCTCGACACCTCGGGAGCTATTCAGCCCACCCTCGGTTCGGCCCGGGCGGCGCTCGGCGAACTGTTGTCGACCCGCCGCAGTCCCTCCTAACGGCTCTCTGGATCGCGCGGAACCCTCAGTCGGTGCAAATCCTTCTCGGCAGGGACCAGGCCGGCTCTCACGCTGCTGCCGGGACAGCCCGGTACTGACAAGGCATCATGGCAGACTTCCCGCGGGAGTTGAGCACATGAAGAGATCGCCGAACACGACGCCGAGCCGGACCGAGCCGGACGCGAGCCCCAAGCTGGCGCCCGGCCTTGCCTCCGAGTCCACCGGGCCATGGCGACGGAGCTTGCGCCATCCGCTCCTGCTGCTGGTGGTTGCCGGCATTACTAGCGGGATTGTCGCCGCTATCGCGGGAGCCTCGGGAACCGCCACCTTGTTATGGGCCGGCACCACCATCGTTGCCCTGGTGCCCCTGACGATAGCCATAGCACGGGACCTTTTGCGGGGAAGAGCCGGGGTGGATGTTATTGCTCTGCTGGCTATGGGGGGTGCCCTGCTGCTCGGCGAGCAACTGGCCGGCTCCGTGGTGGCGCTCATGCTGGTGGGAGGCCAGACCCTCGAGGAGTACGCAGGCGGCCGCGCCAGGCGCGAGCTGTCCCAGCTGGCGGAACGAATGCCTAGGTTCGTCCGCCGTCGGGAGGGCGGAGGGATCGTCTCCCGTCCACTCGAAAGCGTGATTCCCGGGGACCTGCTGCTGGTCCGCACCGGCGAGGTCCTCCCGGTCGACGGGCTCGTGACCGTTCAGGCCACCCTGGACGAATCGACCCTCACCGGCGAATCCAGGCCCGTGGAACACCCGCCCGGCGAGCCGGTGGCAAGCGGCACGGTCAACATCGGTCCCCCTTTTGATCTTCAGGCGACCGCCACCGCTCAGGCCAGCACCTACGCCGGCATTGTCCGCCTGGTTCGCGAGGCCCAGACCTCCAAGGCACCTTTCGTGCGGATGGCCGACCGCTACGCGATGGTTTTCCTGCCGCTCACCGTCACGGTCGCCACCGCGGCGTGGGCTTTTTCGGGCGATCCGGTGCGGGCGCTGGCGGTGCTGGTGGTGGCGACTCCCTGCCCGTTGATCCTCGCGGCACCGGTGGCGCTGGTGTCGGGCATATCGCGGGCAGCCCGGCGGGGAGTGATCGTGAAGGGGGGCGGTCCACTGGAGGCGCTCGCCAACGCGCGGACGCTGCTCGTGGACAAGACCGGGACCCTTACCGCCGGGACGCCCTCTCTTCGAGAGATAGAGGTGTTCGGACGCGGAAGCGGAGATGAGCTGCTTCGAATGGCGGCGTCCCTGGAGCAGGTTTCTCCCCACACCTTTGCCGCTCCGATAACCAGAGCCGCCGAGGACCGGGGGCTGACCCTGTCGTTCCCGACAGACAGTTCAGAGAAACCCGGAACAGGCGTGAGGGGCACCGTCGACGGCACAGAGGTGCGCCTGGGGAGTGCGACCTGGGCCCTTCCGGAGGACACGGACCGCAACTGGCTCGCCGGGGTGCGCCGGCGGGCGTCTTCCGACGGCTCGTCCACCGTGTTCGTGGGAGTGGAGAACGGGCCGCAGGGCGTCCTCATCATGGAGGACCCGGTACGCCCCGACGCCAGGAGCACTCTGGAATCTCTACGGAGCATGGGCATCCGGCGGATCGTGATGCTCACCGGGGACGACGCCGAGGTTGCCCGCATCGTCGGCGAGTCCGTCGGCACCGATGAGGTGCTGGCCGAATGCTCACCCGAGGAGAAGGTGCGGGCAATCACCCGTGAAGGCCTGATCTCCCCCACCCTGATGGTTGGAGACGGCATCAACGACGCCCCCGCCCTGGCCGCGGCCGGAGTCGGCATTGCCCTGGGCGCCCGAGGTTTGACCGCCCACTCGGAAGCCGCAGACGTGGTCATCACGGTCGACCGGCTGGACCGGGTTTCCGACGCGATCCGCATTGCTCGCCGGGCCAAGGGCATCGCCCTGCAGAGCGTTATTGCAGGCATGGGGATGTCGGGGGCAGCCATGGTCGCAGCAGCCGCCGGGCTGTTGACCCCGCTGGCCGGTGCCCTATTGCAGGAGGCGATCGACGTAGCGGTCATCCTCAACGCATTGCGCGCCCTGGGCGATGGACGGCAGGGTGGCGCAAAATGACTGACGGGAGGCGGTGCAGGACCAGACGGGACGCGGGCGACCGCCCGGGTCTGCTATTCGACTTCCCGGCCGTGCGACCGGCAGACGAGGGTTGCCGGGGCAAGCCGTGCCAGCTGGTCGCTTACGCTGCCCAGGAACAGTCTGCTGGCACCACCGAGTCCGCGGGAGCCGCAAACCACCAGGTCGGCGCCGGCACTCAGCTGGAGAATTTCGCGCACCGGATCTCCGGTCGGGCACTCGATGGCAACTTTGAACCCGCCGTCCCGAAGCGGCCCTGCGGCCCGTTCGGCATTGTCGCGGGCAGCTTCCTGCAGGTGCTCGGCAGACCGGGACGACGGCAGGGATTCCGGGACCATCCGGTGCACCTTGGGGATCGTCTCGGCCACCGCGACCACTTTGACCGCGACCTTGCCGGGTTCCGCGATTCCCATGAACGTTTCGATGGCTTCCGCCGCGTCGTCCGATCCGTCGGTCGCCAGCAATACCCGCAGCGAATCGGTGAGATTTTCCAGCCGGTGGACCAGCAACACGGATGCCTGCGACGAATGGAGGACCCGGGTGGAAGTGCTTCCCAACAGCAGGCTATCCAGCCACTTGGTACTGCCCGCACCCATGGCCGCCACCGAATACTCACCGGACTCCACCATTTGGATGATCTGGGTGGCGGGGACTCCCGAGCCCAGATGTGAGTCAACCTCGAAACCATCCGCTCGAAAGTGCGAAACCTCTCGTTCCGCCACCTCGGGTGGCTGTGCGCGGGGCTTTCGCTCCTCCCCATAACGCCACGGCGGCTCGGGGAAGGTGAATTCCACCGAATCACAGACGTTGACGGTCACCTCGACCCGCTCGGGATCGGCCAGCCGTCGAAGCAACGAGCCGGTGTCGCGGGCGGGCCTGCTGCCGTTCGTGGCGTAAAGGATGCGAGTTTTCAAACTACCCCCCACTGGGTCGGTGATACCGTGCCCTTTGTACCACGGGCGAACCGAACGTCGTTGGGCCCACCTGGATCGGCCAGGAAGGCAAGCCTCGCAGTTCAGCCATTCTCATTGGATGTGCTTCAGGGTTACCGAGGCAAGGTGCCCGCAGGAGGAGAAGGTACCGTCATGAAAAGCGAGCCGCAGGTGGGGGCCGCCCATTGGCCGGCCAGGGTCCTTTTGGCGTGCGACGGCTCCGAGCAAGCGGCCAAGGCCTCAGCGGTTGTCGCTGCGATGGTGGGTCCGCAAGCCGTTGTCCGCATGCTGACCGTCGCCGGCAGCGAATACGCACCCTATGAGGGTGAATGGGGCCCGCTGAGCGACGCCGAAGACCGCAAGTTCGAACTGGCGTTAATCATGGATCAGGCCTTTACGGGGCCGCTCGAACGGCTGCGGCCGGCCGGCTGCCGCATAGAAGCCGGCAGCCGGCTCGGAAACCCGGGTCAGCAGATCCTGATCGACGCCGAGGAGTGGAACCCCGACCTCGTGGTGGTCGGCCGGACCGGTGCCGGGGGCATGGTGAAGCTTCTACTGGGAAGCGTCTCGAACCACGTAGTCAAAAACGCCCGAGTACCCGTCCTCGTGGTCTCCTAAAAAGACTGCCTACCACCCGGCGCCGCAGTCGTGATTTGCTATCCGCCGCCCGTCGGGTCGGTGTCACCGCCCGGCGCGTCGCCGGTCCCGGTTCCGCCGTCACCTGTTCCGGTGCCGCCGTTACCGGTGTCGGTGTCGGCGTCTGGGACGTTGATGTTGATGTCGGGGCTGTCCTGCTCCTCCGTCGTATCGGTGTCGACGTCATCGCCGGCCCCTCCGAACCCGTTGTTGAAGAACAGCATCCAAACCAGGAACAGCACCAACAGAACTGCCAAAACTCCGAGGATCATCCCCATGGGGTTGCGATCCTCAACCACCGTACGGTCTCGCCGATACGCCACGGCTGTCTCCCTTCATTAGGTAGTGGGACTCAAACGTTGTATTCCCGTAGCCAAACTCGCCAAACGCTCCGGCCGAACGAGGCGGGGAGGACGATCAGGGCGGGCCTAAAATGCTGCGTGGTGCTTAGACCTCGGCGTCCACACCTTGCAAAGGCTCTTTCCACAGCGGCAGCCGCTTGAGGAGCGGGGTTCTTCTGTCTCCTTCGGCTACCTCCAACAGGTCCTGGAGCATCCATTGGAGCCGTCGGCGGATCTGCAGGGACTCGCCGCCCCACAACCGCAACTCGTCGAAAGCGAGGGCCACGTGGTCGTCCCATGAATCGGACGGGACAAAGACCCGCATCTCGTCATCGCCGTCCCGGTGAACCTGGGAAGGGTAGCTGCGAACGGCCAGCCTGCGAAGTAGGTCGTGCAATTGGTTAACGCACTCCACCGCAGTAGACGGGTCATTGGTGCCGGGGGACAGCGCTCTCTCTGCGATGTCCACCAACTGGCGCAGACCGTAGCTTACGTCGCGGCCGGATCCCCTTTCCTTCACCAACGAAACCGCCGACCGCAGCTTCTTTTCGTCCAGCTCCTTGCGCGACCACACTTCCATCAACGGCATTCCCGTGGCGACGAACTCCCCCATACGGGGCAGGACCTTGATGTACCCGTCGGCGTCTTCGGCCAGCTCCAATAGATTCGCGGTCTCAACCGACCGCACGGTCCCCTGCTCATCGGATCCGATGAGCATGGACGGCCCCGGGAAGTCCGGCATCAGTGCCTGATCCTGGTGCCGCTGATCTTCCCCGTGAATTCGGTCTATAGCGTCTCTTGTTTCTTCAGCGATGCTGTTGATGATCGTGGAGACCCGGATTGAATGCGCGACCCGGTTGATATAGCTGACGAACATTCCGATGCTTGCGATCATCAGAGCGAAGGCGACGTTGATTGTGATCCCCGGCACGAAACGGTCGGCGATGCCGTCCTCTCCGCGCACCTCGCGAAGGACGAT
>DATLGP010000188.1:0-4392 GCA_035540395.1 Actinomycetota bacterium | reverse complement strand
GGTGCTGGGATTCGAGCTGAAGAAGGCGCAGTACGTCCAGGGACAGATCTTCTTCGACGCGGTTTACGCCCGAGCCGGGTCGCCCGGTGTAAAGACAGTCTTCAAGTCGGTGGAGTCCTTGCCTACTTTGGATGAGGTGAGGTCGCCGGAGTTGTGGCTGAGCCGGGTCGCTCCGTGACCCCGGGCCAAAAGGCGGCCTTTGCGATCGAACGGGAGTCGATGATCGATCCGGGTGACCGGGTGCTGGTCGCGTTCAGCGGGGGGGCCGACTCCAGCGCGCTGGCTCTGCTTCTGCAAGACCTCGGCCACCAGGTGGTCCTGGGTCATGTAGACCACGGAATCCGGCCCGAGTCCGGAAAGGAGGCCGAGCACTGCCGGCTCGTAGCCCGGCGGTTGCACCTGCGGTTTGTGAGCAGGAGGGTGAAGGTCGACCCTCCCACCCAGGCCGAGGCTCGCCGGGTGCGCTACGCCGCCCTTGAAGAGATGGCGGACACCGTCGGCGCCACCAAAATTGCCACCGGCCACACGCTGGACGACCAGGCGGAGACGGTAAGGCTGCGCCTGGACCGGGGTGGCTACGGCCTGGGCATCCCGCCGGTCAGGGGCAGGATCGTCCGTCCTCTCCTGGGTCTCCGCCGGAGTGAAACCGAGCAGGTCTGCCGCTCTGGGGATATCCGCTTTCTGCTGGACCCGTCCAACCGCAACCCGAAGTACCGCCGGGTGGCGGTGAGGGCCGAACTGGCGGACCAGCCGCAGGAGACAACGCTGGAGCTGGCCGCCCTGGCGGCGGCCTCCCGTTCCGAGACCTTGGAGGTTGCCGGGCGGGCGGAGGAATTGTGGCCTCGGATAACCTGCAGGTTGCCCGCGGGTGTGCGGATGCAGCGTGAGGCGCTTCGTCGGGCGGGAGAGCCACTGGCCTCGCATCTGGTCCGGCGCGCCGCGACGGAGCTCGACGTCGAGCTTTCGGGAAGGGCGGTTCGTGACATTGTCCGCAAGGTCCTGCCGGTCACCGGAGCACGCCTGGCACTGCCGGGGGGCCGGTCGGTCTGGTCGGAGCGGGATCACGTCGTTTTTGGGTGGTACGAGGAGGATGCGGTGCTCCCTGAGCTGAAAGTGAGCATTCCCGGAAAAGTCTGTGCCGGGGACTGGGGCATGGAGCTTCGGGCGGAACCGGCGGCCCTGCCGGTTGCATTCAGCCGGCGCCCTCGCCGGTGCACCGAGCTGGTGGACGCCTCGCTGGTCGGTCCGGAGCTGACGGTTCGGCAGTGGAGGCCCGGCGACCGGTTTCATCCGCTGGGAGCACCGGGGACCCGCAAGCTCCAGGATTACTTCACGGACACCGGCGTACCGAGACACCGCCGCTCAACGGTCCCCGTGGTGGAAGCCGGAAACCGGATCGTCTGGATCGCCGGGCACCGGCTGGACGACCGTTTCAAGATCCGGCCCTCGACCACCCGTGCGCTTCGACTGACGATGACGCCGGTTTCCCGGGCGGAAGTCGCATGAACGGCGTCGGGGAGGTGCTTATCTCGGAGGAGCGCATCCAGCAGCGCATCAAGGAGATGGCCGAACAGATCACCCGGGACTACGAGGGGAAGGACGTAGTGCTGGTTGGAGTCCTGAAGGGCGCCTTCATGCTGATGAGCGACCTTGCCCGCCAGATCAAGCTACCGCTCGAGTTCGACTTCATGGCCGTGTCCAGCTACGGGTCGGCCACCAAGACGTCGGGTGTCGTGCGGATCCTGAAGGACCTGGATTACGAGATCACCGACCGTCACGTTCTGCTGGTGGAAGACATCATCGACTCAGGGCTCACCCTCAATTACCTGCTGAAGTACCTGAACGGCAGAAAGCCGGCGAGTTTGGAGGTTTGCGCCCTGCTGAGGAAGTCGGGCATCCAGCAGGCGGAGCTGGATGTGCGCTACGAAGGTTTCGAAATCCCGGCCGAGTTCGTTATCGGTTACGGGCTGGACCACGAACAGCTGTACCGCAACCTGCCCTACATAGCTTTACTCGACCCGGACCAGGTTTCGTAGGGCCGTTCTACGGCAATTTTGGGGCCGGGCATAAATGCCTACCGTGCTAACCTGGGATGAATATGAACAAGCTATTTAAGAACCCCATCTTCTACCTGCTGATCGGTATTGCCGCCATCTGGGCGGTCGCCGGAATCCTGAACAGTGGGAGCCGGTCCACCAAACTAAGCACCAGTGAGTTCGAGCGCAAGCTCAAGGCCGGAGACATCACCGAGGTGGAGGTGTTCCGCAATAGCGGCCGGATCGACGGCACGATGAGCGACGGAACCCGGTTCACCTCCACTTACCTGAGCGCCGAGGACGTCTCCCAGCTTCTGAGAGACCAGCCCGGGGTAGCGGTCACCACCAACACCGAGAACCCGAGCCTGTGGGGCTCTCTTCTCACGAGCATCCTTCCTTTCATCTTCATTCTCGCGATCTTCTTCTTCTTGATGCAGCAGATGCAGGGCGGCGGCAACCGGGTGATGTCCTTCGGCAAGTCGAAGGCGAAGCTGGTGGCCAAGGACCAGCCCAAGATCACCTTTGCCGACGTCGCCGGCGTGGACGAGGCCATCGAGGAGCTTGAAGAGATCAAAGAGTTTCTTGCCAACCCCGCCAAGTTCCAGAACATGGGAGCCAAGATCCCCAAGGGTGTGCTGCTGTTCGGTCCGCCGGGAACCGGCAAGACCCTGCTTGCCCGAGCGGTTGCCGGCGAGGCGGGAGTTCCCTTCTTTTCGATCTCCGGTTCCGACTTCGTCGAGATGTTCGTCGGTGTCGGTGCCGCCCGGGTCCGTGACCTGTTCGAACAGGCGAAGGCTTCCGCCCCCGCCATCATCTTCGTCGACGAGATCGACGCTGTCGGTCGCCACCGCGGGGCCGGCCTGGGCGGCGGCCACGACGAGCGGGAGCAGACCCTCAACCAGCTTCTGGTCGAGATGGACGGATTCGACGTCCGCACCGGCGTCATCTTGATGGCGGCCACCAACCGTCCCGATATCTTGGACCCGGCACTGCTGCGCCCCGGCCGTTTCGACCGCCAGGTGACCGTGGACCGCGCCGATCTGAAGGGCCGCCAGGACATCCTGAAGGTTCACTCCCGGGGCAAGCCGCTGGCGGACGATCTCGACCTCGAGGTACTGGCCCGGCGCACCCCGGGCTTTACCGGCGCCGACCTGGCAAACGTCATCAACGAGTCCGCCCTCCTGGCCGCCCGGCGCGCCAAGAAGGAGATCACCATGGACGAGGTCGAAGAGGCCATCGACCGGGTGATCGCGGGCCCGCAACGCAAGAGCCGGCTTATCAGCGAGCACGAGAAACAGGTCATCGCCTACCACGAGGCCGGCCACGCTCTGGTCAGCTGGGCGCTTCCCAACGCCGACCCGGTGCACAAGGTCTCCATCATCAGCCGGGGCCGTGCCCTGGGGTACACCTTGAACCTGCCCCTGGAGGATCGCTTCCTGGAGTCCCGCTCCGCCCTCATCGACCAGCTTGCCATGCTGCTCGGCGGCCGGGTGGCCGAGGAGATCGTTTTCCAGGACCCCACCACCGGCGCCAGCAACGACCTGGAGCGGGTATCGAAGATCGCCCGCAAAATGGTCTGCGAGTACGGGATGAGCGAAAGACTCGGCCCGATGGCGCTGGGAGAGAAGGTCGACCAGCCGTTCCTGGGCCGCGACATGGGCCACAACGCCGATTACTCCGAGTCGGTGGCGGCTGAGATCGACGACGAGATTCGCCGGCTGGTGGACGAGGCCCACCAGGAAGCGTGGGAGATCTGTTCCACCTACCGCACCGAGCTGGACGCCATGGTGGCGCTTCTCATCGAGAAGGAGACCATCGAGAAGGAAGACGTCGAGCGGTTGTTTGCCGGCGTACCCAAGCGAGCCGCCCGGGGCGAGATTCCCCGCCGACTGCTGCAGGACCAGAGGGCCGCCGCGGCTGCCATCGAGTCGGAGGCGGAAGCGGATAACGTCCAGCCTCACCGCAAGCCTGCGCCGGCAAAGCCGAGCCTGCGCCGCCCGGGCGCCGAGCCCACTCCCGCCTAAACTGCCGCCCCCGGGCGGATCTGCCTCGATGAACGCGTGGGAATGCTGCGATCGACGACTGTCGATGGAGCGCGTCCTGGTGATGGGAATCCTCAACGTCACGCCGGACTCGTTCTCCGACGGCGGGCTGTTCTTCGACCGGGGTGCTGCCGCCGACCACGGGGCCCGGATGCTCAACGAGGGTGCCGACATCATTGACGTCGGCGGCGAGTCCACCCGGCCGGGGGCGGGCGAGGTCAGCGCCGCGGACGAGGTGACCCGGGTTGTTCCGGTGATCGAGGCGATCGTCTCCCGGACCGGGGCGACCGTGTCTATCGACACCACCAAGGCCG
>DATLGP010000187.1:0-1722 GCA_035540395.1 Actinomycetota bacterium | reverse complement strand
TGTCGGGGAAGAACCACCACCGGAGGCCGTCCAGGGTTCCCCCACCGTAGCGTCCGGCTGACAGCATTCCAGCTCAAAAGCCGCTACCCAAATAGGCACTCGCATCGCAGTTCGAGCGTACAGGTTTGGGGTGCGTCGCCTGAGATCGAACGGACGATTTAGGCTCTTGGTATGTCCGACCATCCGGCCTGTCGCGCACATGTCTGGGTCTCCGGACGGGTGCAGGGAGTCTTCTTCCGTCAGGAGACCGCCCGGGCAGCCGGTGCGCGGGGTGTAGGCGGATGGGTGCGCAATATGCCCGACGGCCGGGTGGAGGCGGTCTTCGAGGGACGTCGCGCGGCGGTCCAGGCGATGGTCGGTTGGGTGAAGGCGGGCCCCCCGTTGGCGACGGTGGATGACGTCGAGGTCGGGTGGGAGGATCCGCAGGGGGAGGAGAGGTTCAGGATCCGTCCCTGACGATCACCACGGAAGGATACCGGGCTCGCCCTCGGGGTCCGGCCACCTGCCGAAGAAAATAGTGGGTACAGTAAAGCTACGGCCGCCACCTTGGGGCCGGCGGTGATCGCAGCCGTAGCCGTGGTTCCCGGCACGCGGCAACTGGCGGCAAGGAAAGGTTACGGAACTTCATGCCGGTCGAGTTCACCAGGATAAACGAGCGTTTCGAGATCGAATCCCTGATTGCCCGGGGCGGCATGGCGACCGTCTACAAGGGAACGGATCTCACGCTGGGCCGCACCGTTGCGATCAAAATCCTCTCCGAGGAGCTTGCCTCGGACCCCAGCTTTGTTGCCCGCTTTCGGCTGGAGGCGCAGGCCGCCGCGTCCCTTACCCATCCCAACATCGTGGCCGTCTACGACACCGGCTCCGATGGAGACATTCACTACATCGTCATGGAGTACCTCGAGGGCCGCACTCTTCACCAGATCCTGAACGAGGAGGGGCCGATGCCTCCGGCGGAGGTGGCATCGATCGGCGCCGAGGTGGCTCACGCCCTGGCCGAAGCCCATGGGAAGGGCATCGTTCACCGTGACGTGAAGCCCGGCAACATCATGATCGGCCCAAGGGGCACGGCCAAGGTGATGGATTTCGGGATCGCCAAAGCCGCCACCGCAGGAGCGCTTACCCAGGTCGGTTCCATCCTGGGCACGGTTGCGTATCTTTCCCCCGAGCAGGCTCGAGGGGAGCCGGTTGACGGCCGCTCCGACCTGTACTCACTCGGAACCCTTCTTTACCAGATGCTGACCGGAAAGCTGCCTCTCAAGGGCGACACCTACGTGGAGATGGTGAACAAGCTCAATACGCAGGCCCCGCCGAAGCCGTCCGAGGCAAATCCCGAGGTGCCTACAAAGCTGGACGCCGTGGTGATGCGCGCTCTGGCGAAGGATCCCGAGGAGCGGTATCAGTCCGGCGGGGAAATGGCCGCCGATCTGGCAGCCAGCATGCAGCCCGACCCGGTCGGGCGCACAGCCGCCTACGCCCCATTTCGCGAGAGCGAGAAGACAATGGTTGCCCCGGCCGGGAGGGTGCGTCGTGAGGAGGCGACCCGGGTCATCCCGGCATCCTCCGTTCCGCCGGGCCCACCTGCGGGGGGCGGCACCGGAAAGACTTTGGTGGGTATCGCAGTCATAGTCGCTCTGCTGGCCATCGCCTTTGTCATGTTCCGGAGCCTGGCGGACACCTCGACGATTGACCCGACTCCTTCACCTCTTCCCACCACCCCGC
>DATLGP010000186.1:0-8663 GCA_035540395.1 Actinomycetota bacterium | reverse complement strand
GTGTCGAGCAGCCGGGAGATTGCGGCCTGCACTCCGGCGTGGGCGTCGCCGGGAAGGTCCACGAACTCGGTCTCGGCCGCGTGCTCGGCCATTCGGATCCCCGCCCGGCGGCCGAAGACGATGATGTCAAGCAGGGAGTTGGTCCCCAGCCGGTTGGCGCCGTGCACCGAGACGCAGGCGCACTCACCGGCGGCAAACAGGCCGTGCACCGGGGTTTCGGAAGCGTCGACGATCACCTGGGCGTCGACGGTGGTGGGGATGCCTCCCATCGCGTAGTGCGCGGTGGGCTGGATGGGGAGCGGGTCGGTGATCGGCTCAACGCCCAGGTACATTCGGGCAAACCCTGCGATGTCGGGCAGCTTGTTCTCGATGACGTCGCGCCCCAGGTGGGTGAGATCCAGGTAAACGTAGTCCTTGCCGTCCACGCCCCGGCCCTCGGACACCTCTGTGTGGATCGCCCGAGAGACGATGTCCCGGGGTGCCAGGTCGCCGATGGTGGGGGCGTAGCGCTTCATGAACTGCTCGCCCTCGCCGTTGATCAGGATGCCGCCCTCCCCGCGGGCGGCTTCCGAGAGCAGGATGCCGATGCCGGAGATGCCGGTGGGGTGGAACTGGAAGAACTCCATGTCCTCCAGCGGGATCCCCCGCCGGTAGCAGACCGCCGGCCCGTCGCCGGTCAGGGTGTGGGCGTTGGAGGTGATCTTAAACAGGCGCCCGAATCCCCCGGTGGCGAACAACACGCTTTTGGCTTGGAAGAGGTGCAGCCCTCCTGATTTCAGGTCGTACGCCACCAGGCCGGTGCACACCCGGCCGGCCGGAGTTTCGGTGAGTATCAGGTCCAGCACGTGCCATTCGTTGAAGAACGTCACGTTGTTGCGGACGCACTGCTGGAAGAGGGTCTGCAGGATCATGTGGCCGGTGCGGTCGGCGGAGAAGCACGCCCGCTTGACCGGACCCTTGCCGTGGTCTTTGGTGTGGCCCCCGAAGCGGCGCTGGGCGATGTACCCCTCCTCGGTTCGGTCAAACGGCAGCCCCATGTGCTCCAGGTCCAGCACCGCCGCCACCGCCTCCCGGCACATGATCTCGGCGGCATCCTGGTCCACCAGGTAGTCGCCGCCTTTGACCGTGTCGTAGGTGTGCCACTCCCAGTTGTCCTCCTCGACGTTGCCCAGCGCGGCACACATGCCCCCCTGGGCGGCCCCGGTGTGGGAGCGGGTGGGGTACAGCTTCGAGATGACCGCGGTGGAGGTGCGCCGGGAGGATTCCAGGGCGGCGCGCAGGCCGGCCCCGCCCCCGCCGACGATCAGGCAGTCGTAGCGGTGAAAGGTCGGCTTCAACCGGGCGTCTGGAACGGGTCGAAGCTGACGATTACAAAGGTCCCCAGCACCAGCAGGACCAGCACGATTCCGTAGAGGATGGTTTTCGCCACCTTCTGCCCCCTGGGTTTGCGAATGTGGTCGACGATGGAGTTGCGGGCGCCTACCGCGCCGTGCAGCATCGCCAGGACGAGCATCAGCCAGTCGTAGGTCCTCCAAAACCACCCGGTCCACCGCTGGGCGACGAAGTCGTAGTTGATGCGGTCCACGCCCCCGTCCAGGACGTGCATGATCAGCATGTGACCCAGGACCAGGAAAACCAGGACCAGGCCCGAGATCCGCATGAAGAACCAGGACCACACCTGGTAGTTCGACGCCCGGGTGTCGTGGTGGCGGGAGTAGGCGCCGGCAACGCTCATCGGGACACCATCATTCGAAGATCGGCTTCATCATGATCCAGGCGGCCGGCAGGAAAAGCGTCATGGTGATTCCCCACACCAGCCAGCTCAGCTGCACCTGGTAGCGCGAGCCCCGGGGCCACAGGTCCACGGCGATCACCCGCAGGCCGTTGAAGGCGTGGAAGATTACCAGGAACATCAGGCCCACCTCCAGAGGACGGAACAGCGCCGACTCGTAGAACTCGGCCATCCGGTTGTACAGATTGGGACCGAACAGCACCAGCGAGGTGTCGAGGATGTGGAAGAACAAAAAGGCCAGCACGGCCAGGCCGCTGCCCCGGTGAAGGATCCATGACCACATGCCGCTCCCACCCTTGTACAAGGTGCGCCGGTAGGTGGGTGAATCGATGGGAGACTCCATCAGTCAGGCCAATATACCAACGGCGGCGGGCCGCCCACCCCGGCCGGCCGGGTTTTCGCTTTGGCGACGGGCGGGAAAGGCCTTAACGGAAGCGGCGGTCGCCCGAACGGGGGCACTTCAGCCTTCCGCGTAGAATTGCAGCGAACCTGACCCGCCGGGACGCGGGCCGAACATCGACAATCCAAAGGAGTCCTATGCGAGTTGCGGTCGTGGGTGGTACGGCGGGAATCGGTTACGGAATTGCTCTGAGGGCGGCCCATGCCGGAGACGAGGTGGTCATCGGCGGCCGGGCTGCCGAGAAGGCGCAGCGGGTGGCCGGGGAAGCGGCGGAGCTGCTGGGTTCCGGCGCGAAGATAAGCGGCGCGGCCAACGAGGATGCGGTCAAAGACGCCGAGCTGGTGGCGGTGACCGTGCCGTTTCCCGGGCTCGCCGCAACCTACAAGGCGATCAAGCCTTCGCTGACGTCGGGGGCCACGGTGCTGGACTGCAACGTCCCGCTGGCCAGCGAGGTGGGCGGCAGGCCCACCCGGCTCCTGGGGGTCTGGGAGGGTTCCGCCGGTCAGATGGCCAAGGGATTGCTGGGCAAGGACAACCCGGTGGCGTCGGGTTTTCACACCGTGATGGGGGCCAAACTGGTGAAGTTCGACACCCCGCTGGCCGGCGACGTCCTGGTGTGCGGTGAAGCCGCCGCCCGTGAGGTGGCCAAGGGCTTCGTGGCCAAGATCGAGGGTGCCCGATACGTCGACTGCGGCCCCCTGGAGATGGCTCGCATCCTGGAGTCGCTGACCGCAATGCTCATCGGCATCAACATCCGGTACAAGCTGGACCCGGGAGCCGGCCTGAGCATAGTCGGGCTGCCCGACTAACCCGGCGTGGCCCCCGGCGGCATCCCGGTTTACCTGGAGATCGGCATCAAGAAGGTCTTCGCCTGCTCGCTCGAGTGGCCGGGATGGTGTCGCGCCGGCAAAACCGAGGAGGATGCGCTTCAGGTGCTGGCCGCCTACGCACCCCGCTACCGGGAGGTGGCCGAAATGGCTTCCCGGCGCTTCCCCACGGTGGTCGAGGACGCCCTGCAAGTGGTCGAGCGTATCCCCGGAAGCGGGACGACCGACTTCGGGGCGCCCGGGGAGGTGGCCGCGGCCGACCGGGGAAAGGTGGACGCCCGGACGGCCGGCCGGTTGCGAGACCTGCTGCAGGCCGTTTGGGAATACCTCGACCGGGTTGTCGCCGGGGCACCGGCGGTCCTGAAGAAGGGACCCCGGGGCGGGGGCCGGGACCGCGACCAGGTCTTTGGCCATGTCCTGGGCGCCGAAGCGGGATACTCCCGGTCGCTGGGATTAAAGCTCAAAGAGCCACCGGCGGACGACCCGCAGGCGATAAAAGAGTTTCGCAACGCGATCCTGGAGGTCATCCGGCCCTCGAACGGGACTGAGCAGGCGAAGTGGCCGGTTCCCTACGCCGTGCGGCGGATTGCCTGGCATGCGCTGGACCACGCCTGGGAGATCCAGGACAAATCGAGCTAGCCGGCCTCCACCACGGCCAGCGCGGCGCCGATGCTGACGGTCTGACCGGTCTTCACCCGTAACTCCTTCACCACGCCGTCCACGTGACAGACGATCTGGTTCTCCATCTTCATCGCCTCCAGCACCAGGATGGCTTCCCCCGCCTTCACCCGGTCGCCCACGGCGTGGAGGATCTTCACGATGGTTCCCTGCATCGGCGCGGTCAGGGTGTCCCCCGTCCCGGCGACGCTGCGGCTTGCCTTGTCCGGCGGCTTGGGCTTGGCCTGGCGGCCGGACAGCTCAGTGAACTTCACCTCGAACCGCTTTCCCTCCAGCTCGAGCGAAACCATGCGCGGCTTGGGGAGCGGGGCCCCGGCCTTGCTCGGCAGTCCGATGTCTATCTGGGACAGGTCCAGGTCGTTCTCGATGGTCTTGGTGGAGAAGCTGCCTTCGGCGAACCACGGGCTGGAGAGGACCAGCCGGTGGAACGGGATCGTGGTCACCAGGCCCTCGATGCGGTACTCGTCCAGTGCCCGCACGGTCCGGCGAATCGCCTCCTGGCGGTCGGCGCCGTAGCAGATGAGCTTGGCGATCAGCGAGTCGTAGCTCGGAGGGATCACGGTGCCCGGCTTCGCCCCCGAGTCCACCCGCACCCCGGGGCCGGGCTCGGAATAGTTTCCGATGCTTCCGGGGTTGGGCAAGAAGTCCGCAATCGGGTTCTCGGCGTTGATCCGGCACTCGATGGCGTGGCCCCGCAGGGTCACGTCGTCCTGGGTGAAACCCAGCGGCTTGCCTTCGGCCACCCGGATCATCGCGTGGGCCAGGTCCACGCCGGTTACCAGTTCGGTGACCGGGTGCTCCACCTGAAGGCGGGTGTTCATCTCCAGGAAGAAGAACCGGGGACCGTCGGGACCGTCCTCGTACAAGAACTCCACGGTGCCGGCCGAATAGTAGCCGACCTCCTTGGAGAAGCTGACCGCCGCCTCGCCCATCGCCCGGCGGGTTTCGGGGTCCAAGGCGGGCGATGGCGACTCCTCGAGCAGCTTTTGGTGGCGTCGCTGCAGAGAGCAGTCCCTCTCGCCCAGGTAGACGGTGTTGCCCTGCTGGTCGGCAAGGATCTGGATCTCGATGTGGCGGGGGTTCTCCAGGTATCTCTCCATGTAGATCTCGGAGCTGGCGAACGAAAGCTCAGCTTCCCTGGTTGCCCCCTCAAACGCTCCCTGTGCCTCCTCGGCCCGGCGGACCACCCGGAACCCGCGGCCTCCCCCTCCCTTGGCCGCCTTGAGCGCCACCGGCCACCCGTGTTCCTCGGCAAACGGGAAGATGGCCTCAACTCCGGTGATCGGCTCCTTGGAGCCGGGAACGCTTGGAACCGACGCCCGGGCCGCGATGCGGCGGGCCGAAAGCTTGTCCCCGGCCGCCTCGATGGCTTCCGGAGGGGGGCCGATCCAGATGAGGCCGGCGTCGATCACCGCCTGGGCGAAGCCGGCGTTCTCGGCCAGGAAGCCGTAACCGGGATGTACTGCGTCCGCGCCGGCGCGGGAGGCCACCGCGAGGATCTTCGGGATGTTGAGGTAGCTGGCCGACGGAGCGGTGTCTCCCAACAGGTAGGCCTCGTCGGCAAAGCCGACGTGGACGGCGTCGCGGTCGATCTCGGAGTAGACCGCGACGGTGCCGATGCCGAGTTCCCGGCAGGCGCGGAAGATGCGCACCGCGATCTCGCCGCGGTTGGCTACCAGGACCTTCGTTATGTTCGGCATGGGGACGAGCCGATTCTAGCGATAGGATCGGCGGGTTGAACGATCTAGACGCCGGCGTCCTCCGCCGGGCCCTCCCGGACTGGGTTCCCGAGCTGCGCTACCTGGCAGAAACCGACTCCACGAACCGGCAGGCGGCGGCATGGGCCGGCGCCGGGGCGCGGCACGGGAGCCTGGTGGCAGCCGACCACCAAACGGCCGGCAGGGGGCGGCTGGACCGCCGGTGGCTGGCGCCGGCGGGTTCCAGTCTTTTGTTTTCGGTGGTCCTGCGGCCCCGGTGGGAGCCCGAGCAGTTCGGCCTGCTGGGTTTGGCGGCCGGGGTTGCGGTCTGCCGGCACCTGGGCGAGGCGGGCGTCGCCGCCGCATTGAAGTGGCCGAACGACGTGCTGCTCGGCTCGCGCAAGGTGGCGGGGATCCTGGCAGAGGCCGTCTCCGGCACAGTGGTTCTGGGGATTGGGCTGAACGTGCGGCAGCAGGATTTCCCGGCGGAGATCGAGCGGCCGGCCACCAGCCTGAAGGCCCACACCGGCCTGGACTTCTCCCGGCCCGACCTGCTTGCAGGCATCGTCCGCTGCCTTGGGCCGCTGGTAGACGGGCCGGCGGATGCGGTCCCCGATAGCTACCGGCCGTGGTGCGAGACGCTCGGCCGGCGGGTAAGGATCGATGCCGAATCCGGGCCGGTGGAGGACCGGGCGGTCGACATCGACGCCGCCGGGGGGCTGCTCCTGGCCGGCGGACATACTGTGAGGGCGGGGGATGTCTTCGAGGTCGGGGCAGCGGTTCCCCGCTAGTATTTCTCGAAAGGACGACAAGGGGGGTGCCGTGAAGGTCGCTGTAATCGGAGTCGGCCACGTTGGCCTGGTCACCGCTGCGACCCTGGCCCACTTCGGTCACGAGGTGGTGGGCCTGGACGAGGACGCGGCCAAGATCGAGAGCCTGCAGGGCGGCGCAGCCCCGTTCTACGAGCCGGGACTTCAAGATCTGCTGGACGAGGTGGTGGGTGCCGGCCGGCTGAGCTTTACCCAGGAGTCGGCGCAGGCCATCGCAGGAGCCGACTGCGCGTTCATCTGCGTGGGGACCCCCGCCCGGGCCGACGGTGAGGCGAACCTGCTTGCGGTGGAGAACGCGGCATGGGCGGTTGCCCGCAACGCCACCGGTGAAATAGTCGTGATCCAAAAGTCGACGGTTCCGGTGAGCACCGCCGACCGGCTCCGCTCCATCTTTGCCAAGGCCACCACCCACCGGGTCCGCCTGGTCTCCAGCCCCGAGTTCCTGAGGGAAGGGGCGGCGGTTGAGGACTCGCTGAAACCGGACCGGATCCTGGTGGGGTCCGACGACCCCCGGGCGCACGAGGTCCTGAAAAACCTGTATGCCCCGGTCCTGGGCGGCGACTGCCGCTACTTCGAGGTGGACATCCACACCGCCGAGCTGGCCAAGCACGCCTGCAACGCCTTCCTGGCCCTCAAGATCTCGTTTGCCAACGCTCTGGCCCGGGTCTGCGAGGCATCGGGCGCCGACGTGGTTTCGGTCGCCGACATCATGGGCTCGGACAGCCGCATCGGCCGCGACTTTCTGAACGCCGGCCTGGGCTACGGCGGCTACTGCTTTCCCAAGGACCTTCTTGCCTTCAAGGCGGTTGCCGGCCGCCTGGGCTACGACTTCGGGCTGCTCGACGAGGTGATGAAGATCAACCGGGGCGCCCTGGATGCCACGGTCAGCAAGATCAAGGACGCTCTTTGGAACGTCGAGTCGAAGCGGATCCTCCTGCTGGGCCTTTCCTTCAAGCCGGGTACCGACGACGTCAGGGAATCCCCAGCGCTCAACCTGGCCCGGGAGCTGACCGCAGCGGGGGCCGTGGTGATCGGACACGACCCACAGGCAAACGAGGCCGCCCGGCGGGAGTTCCCCGGCCTGCAGGTGGTTGACGACCTGTACGAGGGGGCCGAGGGTGCCCATTGCATAGTCATCTGCACCGACTGGCCCGAGTTCCGGGACCTGGACCTGGTCCGCCTGAAGGGGATCGTCACCCTACCGATCATTGTCGACGGCCGGAACCTGTTGAGCGCCGACTCCGTCGTCGAGGCCGGGTTCAGCTACCTGCCCACCGGCCGTCCCGCCGCCAACCTTTGAGAGTAGTTGTCACCGGGGGAGCCGGCTTTCTGGGTTCCCATCTGTGCGAGCGCCTGCTGGGCGAAGGACACGAGGTCGTCTGCTACGACTCACTGCTCACCGGCAGCATGGCCAACATCGAGGGGCTGGCCGGCCGGTCCGGATTCGAGTTCTTCAACTACGACGTGACCAACTACCTGCGGGTGGACGGGCCGGTGGACTTCGTGATGCACCTGGCGTCGCCGGCTTCGCCCATCGACTACGCATTGCACCCCATCCATACCCTGAAGGTCGGAGCAATGGGGACCTTGAACTGCCTGGGCCTGGCTAAGGCAAAGGGTGCCGGGTTTTTCATCGCCTCCACCTCCGAGGTCTACGGCGACCCGCTGGTACATCCGCAGCCCGAGACCTACTGGGGCAACGTCAACCCGATCGGGCCGAGAGGGGTCTACGACGAGGCCAAGCGCTACGCCGAGGCCATGGCATTTGCCTATCACCGCACCTGGGACATCCCGATCCGGGTGGTTAGGATCTTCAACACCCACGGCCCCCGGATGCGCCGAAGCGACGGCCGGGCGGTGCCCACCTTCGTCGACCAGTGTCTGGCCGGCAAGCCGATCACGGTCCACGGCGACGGAAGCCAGACCCGCAGCCTGTGTTACGTCTCCGACCTGATCGAGGGATTCATGAGGCTTTTGGCCTACGACGGCCCGGCGCAGCCGATCAACATCGGCAACCCGGGAGAAGCGACCGTCCTGCGGATAGCCCAGATCATCAAGCAGACCCTTGACTCGGACTCGGAGATCATCTTCGAGCCTCGCCCGGTGGACGACCCGGAGAACCGGTGTCCCGACCTGACCAGGGCGCGAGAACTGCTGGGCTGGGAACCGACGGTCGCACTGGAGGACGGGCTGAGGCGGACGGCCGAGTGGTGCCGGGAGACCTGGAAGGTCTAGCCCCCAGCCGAAACCGAAATCCCCCAGACGCGGAGCTACCTAACCCGTAAATGCGAAACGCCTTTCCAGCCGGAGCGGGTCCGGTGGAAAGGCGTGTCGGCTGTTCGCCGCTGCAGGGCCGAGGGGGAGGTCCTGCGGGTGGGCGGTGTTACGGCTGGTGCTTGCCCGGGTCGCCCCGGTCCTCAACTGAAGACTGGGCGATGT
>DATLGP010000185.1:0-4798 GCA_035540395.1 Actinomycetota bacterium | reverse complement strand
GTCCCTCAAGCCCAGCTGATGCCCCACCTGACCGCCATCGCCCACCACTGCGGCAGCGGGACCATGCTCGGCGGCCTGGCCCACGGGGTCCCGCAGCTGGCGCTCCCTCAGGGCGCCGACCAGTTCGAAAACGCCGCCCGGCTGGGCGAGGTAGGCGCCGGCGTCGCCCTCATGCCCGACCAGATCACGCCGGACACGGTCGCCGAGCAGATGCGCAAGCTGCTCGACGTGCCGTCCTTCCGCCAGACCGCCGGGAACTTGAGAGACGAGATCGCCGGCATGCCCTCGCCCCGGCAGGTCGTCGAAGAGCTGGTGCAACTGGTCGGATAACGGCGCCGCTACGTCGGCCCAACTGTTCGCAAGCCAACAGTTGGCGGTTGGCCGGGCTCGCTATGCGAAAGGTACCAAGGGTGGCCCAAGTCAGGCGGCCGCTGAATTAAACCCGGGCGAACAGGAGACCCTATGATCCTGAACTTCCGAAAAGGCGTGTTGAGCGTCCTTACCGTCCTGGCACTTGCTGCAACCGCGTGCGGCGATGCGGACGTAGATGCGCCGGTGGATGAAACCCCCACCAACGGCCCTACCGATGGCGAGACTTCGCCTTCGCCCGACGAAACCCAGAGCCCGGACGGCGATAACGGCGACGACATTGCCTGGGCCACCTGCGAACATCCTGAAGGCATCCGGGTCTCCTATCCCGAAGGCTGGCACGTCAACTCCGGTGAGACAATGCCCGCGTGCAGCGCGTTCGACCCCGAGCCTTTCGACGTCCCCGAAGCGACCGAGTTCTTTGGGGCTGCCGCCCTGCTCTCCGTCGAGCAGGTTGATTTCGAAACAATCACCAGTCCCGACGCCAGGATGGGCCGGAGACTGAACGAGCGCGATCAGCTGATCGACGGCCAGGACGCCCTTCGGATCGAAACCGAGTCCGAAGGCGATGCGATGTTCCCGGCGGGCATGCGGAGCACACGCTGGCTCGTCCTACTGGGCGAGAGCCGCACGCTCACCCTGACCACCCACCAGGTGGAGGGGGCGGACTACGAGCGGAATCGTCAAGTCCTGGACCAGATGGCGACCCGCCTGGAGCTCCCTAACGGCTAAGCCGTAGTCAAGCTCCCATCCCCGACAACCAACCACGACTCCCCTTTTCGGGTGCCCGACAGGAGGAGACATGACACGTTCGTTTCGATCCCAAATAACCATCCTGCTTCTGATAATCCTGGCGATGGCCCTGGTAGTCGCTACCCCCAGGCCGGCGCTTGGTCAGTCGCTGCTGTACCGCTGGATGCGCGGTGCGGAGGTCACCCAATGGCAGGAGCAACTGAACCAGGTAAGGGACGCCGACATCGCGGTCGACGGGATCTATGGCCCCGTGACCGCCCGGGCGACTCGCGACTTCCAGCGCACGGCGGGGATCAAGGTCGACGGCGTCGTCGGTCCCCAGACCCGTCGGGCGATGCAACAGGCATTGGAAGGTGGCGGGCAGAACCCGCCGGCTCCCGGCGCAGGTGACCCGGGCGGCGGGGTGCTGCAGCGGGGCGACCGCGGTCCCGGGGTACGGGATCTCCAGGCCCAACTGGAGGTGATGAAGTACTGGGTAGGGCCGGTCGACGGAGTGTACGGAACGCTGACCGAGCAGGCCGTCATCGCATTCCAGAAGGTGAACGGCCTCGAGCCGGACGGCACGGTCGGACAACCGACCCGCGACGCGCTAGCCAACCCGAAGCCGGCGCAGTTTCGCAGCAGCCAGCCGGGGTTGGTAGTGGAGGTCAACAAGCCGCACCAGGTGCTCATCGCGGTGGTCGACGGCCAGGTCAGCAACATCTGGAACACGTCGACCGGCACCAACAAGCAGTACACCTCCCAGGGGCGTCAGTACGTGGCCGACACGCCCGACGGGAGCTGGGAGATTACCCGTCAGATCGACGGATGGCGCGAGTCACACCTGGGCCGCCTCTACCGTCCCAAGTACTTCCACCGGGACGGGATTGCCATCCACGGCTACCACAGGGTCCCCTCATACCCCGCTTCGCACGGCTGCGTACGGGTCAGCATGGCGGCGATGGACTACCTGTGGGACAGGCTGCCGATCGGTACACCGGTCTTGGTGTACTAACCGGCCGAAACTCCACCGGTTGCAGATGGCAACCGAGGAAAATCACGGAGGTGATTACATGAGCAAGCCAAAGGGCTGGATCAGCGCAATTCTCGCAGCAATGTTGATGATGGTTGCCTCGGCCCCCGCGCTCGCACAAAGCCAGCAGATTGCCGACAGCATCCGGGAGGGGCGTCTGTTATTCACCTGGACCCGGGGCCAGGATGTAGCCGACTGGCAGCGGGCGGTCAACCACTGGCTCAACCTTAGCGAGGGGGACTCCGCCCACCTGGCAGTCGACGGGATATACGGTCCGATAACCCGGACCGCCACCCTGGGCTTCCAGCGGGCGCAGAACATCGCAGTCGACGGCATCGTCGGTCCCCAGACCCGGGGAGCGATGATCAACGCCCTCGGTGCCGCCGACCCTCCCCCGGGTGACGAGAACGGAAACGGCGGTCTCTCGGCCGATGAGGTGCTTTCGCCCCACATCAACACCCAGCCCGACGAGGGGCAGTCGGAATCGCCCATGGTGTCGGTGACCAACGTGCGAGTCGGCCGCCACAACGGGTTCGACCGGGTGGTCTTCGACATCGGCGGCCAGGGGCTCGCCGGCTGGAACGTCCGCTACGTCGACGAGGCGCGAGCCGCCGGATCAGGATTCCCCATCGAGGTCGAGGGGGGAGCCGTCCTTTCGGTGAGCTTGAACAACATCAGCCTGCCGCCCGACGCTCCCGCAGGCATCGAGCCGTACGACGGCCCTGAGCGGATTCGACCAGCCGGTCAGGGGCGGTTGATCGAGATAGTCGAGGACACGGTCTACGAGGGCCACCACACCTTCTTCGTGGGAGTCACCGACACGGTGCCGTTCCAGGTGCGCCGGCTGGAGTCCCCGCAGCGGGTGGTTCTCGACATCGACGCTCGCTAGCCAATGGTCCCGGGGGGCTGGGTGAATCCAGCCCCCCGGGATCCCCCAGGAGCGCCCCGGTTTTGGCCTCCGGGCCCGCCGGGTAGGTGATTAAGGAAGCTATCTGCAAGCAGAAGGAGGGAACTATGCAGGCCGAGAACCCCAACCAGGCCGAGAACCCCGAACTGCTCCCGGGCGAAAAGCTGGAGGTGCCCGACCCTGAAGCGGTCCCCCCCACGGTGACCACCGCTGACGCATTCGGCGGGGGGCCGCCCATCCGCAAGGATTCCGACGACGCCGCCAGCCGGCGCAACGAGGGCTAGCTCCCCAGCCCCTCTGCGGGGCGCCCCTCTGCGGGGCGGCCCCACCGGCCCGGAGCTAAAGTAGGGCCATGGAGAAAGATCATCAGCGGGCCGACCGCTTCGACTCGATCTCAGACTTCTACGGCGAGGGGGTCACCAAAGAGGCGGACCCCCTCCAGGAAGCGCTGCATACCTGGGACCATGCCGACTACCGGCCGCTGCGCTCCCGCGATCCCGAGCTACACGGACTTATCTGCAACCAGCTCGGATTTGAGGTAGATATTTTGCTGGGCAACGGGTCGGTGAAGCTGGGACGCAACCAGCGGTATATCGAGTTGACCTGGAACGGTGACGACGAGGATCTGTTCGACCTGGTCCTCGAGGGCTCCCGGCTGATCGCCGATTAGCCCAGCAGCGTTGCGGCCTGCCTCATCCCGCCTGCGGCCGGTCGGGGTCGGAGGTTCCCATCTCCCACTCGACGAAGTAGCCGTAGCCGTCAACCCCCAGGCGGGGAGAGTAGATCGGGACCGGATTGCGACTGGTTGAGCGCGGTGTTCGAAGCGAATCCTCTTCGATGCTGCGGTTCTGCCGACCCATCTCCACCAGGTTGCCCAAACTCGCCACCTCCCTAGTTCCACATCCGCCAGTTGTATCTTTCATTCCCGGCGAGTGCGGACCAAGTGCCGAACGGCCCTATAGATATGGGACCTTTTGGCCCCGGCTCTCAGTTGCGGCCGGAGCGGGCTTCCCCTCAACTATCAGCTCGTCGAGGGCGTCGTCGACGATCAAGCCCGACCCGGAGATCTCCACCAGGTCCGCCATGAGCACGCTCGCGGGGGAGCGCAGCAGCTCGGCCGAAGCAAACAGGGCTGGAGCGGAACCGGACGCGGCCAGACACCTCGCGGTGATCAGCTGTCTCAGGGCTTGCTGGCAGATCAAAGCCCCGTCGTCGCCGGATGCTTCCAGGTCCAGGACCCGCCTCTTCGTGCGGTACAGGGCACAGGCGGTCAGGGATTCACCCGAGTCCAGCTCCACCACCGGGCCCCCGTCGGCGTGGGCCAGCAGCACCCGGTCGTAACTTGGCTCGGTGAGGTCCATGATCGCCAGCTGGGCGTCGTCCAGGAAGGTCACCCAGACCCGGCAACGCTGACTCCGCTCGACCGCCAGCCGGGCGGCGGCTGGGATATAGCCGGCGGGGTTGATATGTGCCGAGAACGCCGGACGGACTCCCACCGCCCAGGCCCGCAGGACCGGAATCGCCAGATCGGCGACCTGCGCAAACTTTCGCATCAACTGGGCCGGGGAGGCGTTGGATCCGACCGCAAGGACCGCCGACCTTCGCTGCATCGGCGTGGCATCCGCCCGCTCAAGCCACCCGTCGATGGAGGCGCCCGGCGTCAGCGAAAGCACACTGTCGCCGAGCAGGAGGTAGCTTCCCTCCGACAGCCGGCCCGGATAGCCTTCCGGATCTTCGCTCGGGCACCGTCCGAAACT
>DATLGP010000184.1:0-9161 GCA_035540395.1 Actinomycetota bacterium | reverse complement strand
ACCTTGACCTCGTCAATCCCATAGCGGGCGGCTTCGAACGCCTCGCCCCGATGGGCGGACGAGCAGGCAACCACCACCGTGTGGTCGCCGATCCCCAGCTCGCCCAGGCCGTGAAGGATTGCCACACCGGCCAGCGGCCATTTCTCGGCCGCTTCCTGTGCAACCTGGAGCAGCACGGCTTCTGCCATGTCGCGGTAGGCCGAGTACTCGAGGCGATCCACCTCGCCCCACTCGTCAGCGTGGTTGCGGACGGTCCCGACGAACAGGACGATGCCGCCGGCGTCGGGGGCGGTCACCGCGTCCATCGCCTCCTGGATCGAAATCCCCCCCTCACGGAGGCCGGTGACGATGTTCGCGCCCCCCGCCACCGGTGGCAGCAGTGCCACCTCGTCATCGTCGGAGAGGATCTGGTCGCCGGTGGCTATCTCCTTGTTGACCGCCGTCCGGATCTGTCCTGAGAGACGGCCGACATCCGGATAGCGCTGGTACAGGAGCGCCATCAGGTCGGCGGTGGACGAGTTCTCCGGCACGTCCAACACCTCCTCCGCCCGGCCCCGCTCCGCGAGCCCGCCAAACATCCGAACCCTAACTTTCATTGTCGACCTCCAGCCAAATACCGACCCTACCCACCACTGACACCGGCTTTCTCGAACCTGCCGTCCAGCCACTCGCCCGAGCGCCCGGTCCGGTACCTCATCAGGCCGGCCAGGATGGACAGCGCTATCTCGGGCGGCGTCTTCGACCCGAGATTGAGGCCCACCGGCGACTGGATCCGGTCGATTTGCGCAGGGTCAAGCCCATGGTCTTTCAACTGCTGAATGTGGGGGCCGGTATGGCGGGCACTGCCGATGATGCCGACGAAGCGCGGTTCCCGGGGCAGCAAAGAGGCTATCTGGTCCGGAACCGACGGAGACTCGTGGTCGGTGTGGATGACGTCCATCGGGCTGCCGCCGGCAATGACATCGGCAGAGGCCTCTACGCGGGCGGCCGCCTCCCGATGCTCCGGGGTGACCCAATTCTTGCGATCCTCGACCAGGACCGGCTCGTAACCGAGGTCCCGCCCCCACCGCAGCAACCACAGGGCCACCGGAGTCGCACCGATAACCACCAGGCGGGGCCGCTGGGTGTACGGCTCGAGGTAGACCTCGATGGTGCCCAGGTCGTGCTTGAGGGTCCGCACCGCCGACACCCCACCCGCCAGCAGCTGAGCAGCCTCGTTCGCGACGGCGGTGTCGAAGTCCGAGCACCCCAGCGTTCCGGCCAGCGGTCCCCCGGGTCCCAACAGCATCTTCTGTCCCACCGAACACGGAGGCGAGCCTTCTCGCTTGATCGCTGTGGCGAGCAGGCTGTCCTCGCCCTGCTCAATCCGCCGCGCGAGGGTGCTGGTCACGTCCCAGGCCGGATCGGCCCGGTTCCCAGCCTCGTCGCCGGCGGCCGAACCGGATTCTCGGGAGCCGCCACCGCCGGCCCGATGATCGTGCGCATGGCCGGGGGCCTGATTCTTCTTCGCTTCGAGGTCGGTCTCGCCGGGGCGCTCCGACGGTTGCGGGGGGCCATCTTTGTGCTGGGTATGTCCGGTGATCAGGTCCAGGGCATGGCCGAACAGGGGCAGGATGACCTCGAGGCCCTCACGACAGGCCTTCGGACTGCCGGGGAAGTTAACCACCAGGGCATCGTTCAGCACCCCGCTGATCCCGCGGGACAGGATCGCCATCGGGGTCTTGGCGCGGCCATCGGCTCTCATGGCTTCGGCAAATCCGGGGGCGTGGCGCTCGATGACTGCAAGGGTGGCTTCGGGGGTGACGTCGCGAGGGCCCAGTCCGGTTCCTCCCGTGGTCAGGACCAGGTCGTGGTCTTCGCAGAGCTCGACGATCGCCGGTTCGATGTCGCGCCGGTCGTCCTGCACCACCCTGCGGGTTGCCACGTCAAAGCCGGCGCCGGCCAGCGCCTCGGCCAGTACCCGGCCCGAGTCGTCGGTCCGGGTTCCGTGGAAGACACCGTCGCTGATGGTGAGTACGGCGGCTCGCCGTCCTGTGGGCAATCTTTACCTTCTTCCTGCTGTTGGTGGACTTCTCCACAGCCTGCGCCGGGCCTTTGAGCCACCCCCGTCTGAAGGGTGGCCCACCACACTGCAGAGCCCGGAGGTGGAGAACCTTTGACGGGGTGTAGGTAGTCCCTCGATGAGTCTAAGATTAACGTGTGTTGTTTGCTTCGCATGGTCGGCCACAGGGTTTAAAACGCACTTGTGCCCTTGGAGGTTGCCGTGTCTGAAGGGTCCTGGAAGAGTGGCATTTTTAGGAGGGCTGCATGATCAGATTGGGTAGTCTCGCAGGGTATTCGTTCGAAGGACCGCTTCTCCTGGGCGGCTGGAATCCGCCCAAGAAGCCAGGCGTCTACGCCATCATGTACAAGGCGGACCCGGTTAAAAAGCCCGAGTCCTACGCGGTGATCTACGTGGGATACGCCCTCGACCTGTCCAAGGCAGGCCTGCCCAAGCGGCACCCGGCGGCATCCTGCTGGGCCGAGCGAGCGGGGTCTCCGTGGAAGCTTCATGTCGCCTCCTACCACGTCCCGGACTCGCAGTCGCTGGAGGGCACCCTGAGGCAAATACAAATAGAGCTGATCGCCAAGTACAATCCCATCTGCAACGACGACAAATACGACAACGCGTGGGACGACACCTGGCTGGGTGACTACACCTCCAGCCTGACCGGACCACTTGCGCCGAGAGGAGCACACGAAGAACCAAAATAGCCGGGGTGCTAGTCTGTCTCCCGGTCTCTTTCTGTCCGCAGCACCAAAAGGCCCTCAACGCTTTGAAAGGAGTTGGAATGGCCGACGATGATTTTGAAGCGAGTCCCGGTAGCCCCCGGATCTACGAGCTGATCCAGGACGCACCCGGCAAGAACAACCAGCACCGTCCCGGGGGGGACAACTCGGTGTGGGCCTGGCCCGAGGTTACCGATTTCCTCAAGATCGCCGGGCAGCCGGTTCCCGGCCCTTGGCCTCCCCACCAGGAGGCACGTCCCGACCCGGAGCTCGGCAGTGCAGAGCCCCAGGCAGTTGCAGAGCCGGCACAGGAGGAGCGGGACATCGCCCGCAAGCGCGGCGACGACCCCAACGCTCCTTTGACCTACCGTCGCGGCGGTGGTTCGGCAGCGCCGGAACAGCGCCCGGACGAAACCCCCCAGCAGGCAGCCGACAGGCTCGGCTACCGGGACCTGGACGCCTTCGAGAAGGCCCGCACCACCGGCGTCGTCTGGAAGGGCGGCTCGCTCAAGGACCTCAACGTCGGCGAGTAGCCGCATCGATTCAACAAAGGATCCCGGTGCCACCAAGGCGCCGGGATCTTTGTTTTGGGAGAACGCACGATGGGAGATGCCGCCGAGCGGTGGAGAAAGGACCTGCTGGCCTGGGCCATACCCGATGAGATCGTGGCCGCCGCGCCCGAATCTCCCTGGGGATTCCCGACCAAGCTTTTCGCGGATCGGGCGGCGTCAGCGGTAAGCCGGGGACTCTCGCCATCCAACCTTCGGGCCCTGGAGGCCCTGCCCGAGCACGGCTGCGTCCTGGATGTCGGCGTCGGCGGGGGTGCCGGCAGCCTCCCCCTGGCCCACAAGGCCGCCCGAATCACGGGAGTGGACTCGTCTCAGGGCATGCTCAGCTCGTTCAAAGAGGCGGCAGAGCGGGCGGGCGTGACGGCCGCGGTGGTGGCCGGCACCTGGCCCGAGGTGGCGGCGCAGGTCCAGCCGGCCGACGTCGTCGTGTGCCATCACGTCTTCTACAACGTTGCAGACCTGGTCCCCTTTGTGGATGCGCTCACCGAGAAGGCGGGAGAGCGGGTGGTGGTGGAGTTGACGCCGGAGCATCCGCTGGCATGGATGAACGACTTGTGGATGCGCTTTCACCACCTCGAACGTCCGCAAGGCCCGGCTTATACCGACGCAATCGAGGTGGTGGCCGAGCTGGGGTACCCGGTGGAGCACGAGGTCCACTCGGGCCCCCCGGTCATGAGCGGCTTTACAAACAGGGCCGACGCGATTGCCCTCGTCCGTAAACGAGTGTGCCTTAGGCCCGAACAGGACGAAGAGCTTGCCGAAGCGCTGGGCGAGCGCCTTGCCGTGCGCGACGGACTGTGGTCTGCCTCCCCGCCCCAGCACCGGATCGCCACCCTTTGGTGGCCGCCGAAAAGATGACGGAAAACAAACGGGCCGCTGCGAGCGGCCCGTTTGACTGAAAGAGAAGTCCTAGCCCGGAACCTTCTCCGGCTCCGGCTTGGCGTGAATCCGCCCATCCGAGTGCTTGAGAGAACCCCCGGGCCTGCCATAGCGGTTGGCGATGATCTGGGCGGCCACCGCGACCGCCACCTCCTCTGGCTGAGAAGCTCCGATGTCCAGACCGAGCGGAGCCATGATGCGGTCCAGCTCCTCCTCGGTAACCCCCACCTCCAGCAAGTTGGCCACCCTCTTTTGGTGGGTGCGCCGGCTCCCCATGGCCCCTATGTAGCCGGCCTTGGTCTTGAGCGCGACCTGAAGAAGCGGGATGTCGAACTTTGGATCGTGGGTCAGGATGCAGATGGCCGTCCTCCGGTCCACCTTCGCCGTCTCCAGAAACTCGTTGGGCCACTGGACGACGATCTCGTCGGCTTCGGGAAAGCGCTCCTTGGTGGCGAAGACCTTCCGGGCGTCACAAACCGTAACCCGGTAGCCGAGAAATTTGCCGATTCGCACGACGGCCGACGCCAGGTTGACCGCCCCGAACACGTACATGAGCGGCGGCGGAGCAAACGACTGGATGAAGAGTTCAACCTCGGAGCCGTCCTCCTCACCCTTGGGACCGTAGTGCACAGTTGAGATCGCGCCGTGCTGGAGCATGTTCAGCGCCTTGGCCGACGCCACCCGGTCCAGGTCGGGATCCCCGAGAGTGCCCAGCGTCCGGTCCTCCGAGGCCAGCATCTTTGCCCCGGGCTTCGACCCCTGGACCTGGGTGACCAGGGCCACGGCATCCTCTTCCCGGATTGCCCGATTCAGGGAGTCGTAGATCTCTCCCATCAGTAGTCGAGGCGTTCGACAAACAGGTGGACCGTTCCTCCGCAGGTGAGCCCCACCGCGCAGGCTTCCTCGTCGGTGATGCCGTGAACGACTCGAGCCGGAACACCGGACTCGATGACCTCCATGGCCTTTTCGATGACTGCCGGCTCAACGCAGCCACCCGACACCGATCCGGCCACCTCCATCTTGTCGGAGACCGCAAGCACGGCGCCGGGATCACGGGGGGCCGAACGCTCGGTCTCGATAAGGGTGGCTACCGCCACCTGCTTGCCGTCGGACAACCACTGGTCAACCGTGTCCAAGACTTCGTACATTTCTGCCTCCCGGCCCGAGCCGGCTCCGGGGCGCCTTTGGCAGCTCCGACAGCCGAGCTTTTGAACACAAATTCCCGTACAAAGGTACTCAACGCCCGTAGCGTCGCAAACATTTCCCGACACGCCCAAGGGCCGCCGCTCCCCCAATGTTAGTAGGATCACGAGAATAGGCCCCGGGGGGCCGGACGGGGTCGTCCACGTTTGACATCGGACCCCGTGAGTAGATAAATTTACCGGCGATCCAACTTCCTTTTGGATGGCAGCACAGCAGGAGGGAGAGAACCGGCGCCCGAAGCGTGAGCTACAAGCGATCGCCGCCAGTTCCGACAACGGCCCTCACCGATACCCCTTAATTTTTGATGTGGTTTTTTTTGGCTGTTCCCGCAAGCTTCGTGTTGTTTGATCTAGGAGGAATGCATGTATCCCCCACCGTTCGAGTACATCGCACCCGACACCATTGAGGAAGCGCTCCAGATCGTCGCCCAGTACGGCGACGACTGCAAGGTCCTCTCCGGCGGCATGAGCCTCATTCCTCTTATGAAGCTCCGTTTCGCCAGCCCCGAGGTCATCGTCGACATCAACCGCATCCAGGGCCTCGACTACCTGAACGAGGAAGGCGGGGGACTGAGAGTCGGCGCCCTCGTGCGCTATCGGACACTGGTTCGCTCCGACCTTTTGAAGCAGCGTTACCAGTGCGCCGCCGACTGCGCGCCGCAGGTGGCCGATCCGGTCGTCCGCAACCGCGGCACACTGGTTGGCTCGCTCTGCCACGCCGACCCTCAGGGAGACTGGGGCGCGGTCATGCTGGCCATGAACGGCTCGGTCATCGCCCGCAGCGCCGCCAACGGCGACCGTGAGATCCCGGTGGACCAGTTCATCGTCGGTCCCTTCCAGAACAGCCTGAACCCGGGCGAGATCGGTGTCGAGGCACGGATCCCGAACCAGGGTGAGCGCAGCTTCGGCAAATACCTCAAGCTCGAGCGCAAGGTCGGGGACTTCGCCACTGCAGGTGTAGCGGTATCCATCGGCTGGACCGGCGGATCCATCAGCCACGCAGGTATCGCCCTCACCGGTGTTGGAGCAGCCAACATCAAGGCCACCAGCGCTGAGTCCGTCCTCATGGGCAGCAGCCTCAACCAGGGGACCATCGAGGAGGCGGCTCGCCAGGCAGCCAGCTCCTGCGACCCCAAGAGTGACCACCGCGGTAGCGGTGAGTACAAGCGTGAGATCGTCCGCGTCTTCACCGTGCGGGCACTGAGCGCCGCAGCCGGCCTGCGGGCAGCCTAAAGCTCCGGCGCTGAGAGAATAGAACTCACGCTCAAAATTCAAGGGAGGTCAGTGTGCAAGTAAAGCAAGTATCGGTCACCGTGAACGGCGAGACCTACACCACGGAGATTGAGCCCCGGCTCCTGTTGACCCACTTCATTCGTGAAGTCCTGGGTCTCACCGGAACCCACATGGGTTGCGACACCACCAGCTGCGGCTGCTGCACCGTTCTGCTCGACGGACTGCCCATCAAGTCCTGCACGTACTTCGCAGTGATGGCCGACGGTCACGAGGTAATGACGGTCGAGGGCATGGCCCTGGCATCCGAGCTTCACCCGGTCCAGCAGGGCTTCCACGAAGAGCACGGCCTGCAGTGCGGTTTCTGCACCCCGGGCATGATGCTCGTCTCCAAGGCACTGCTCGACGAGAACCCGAACCCGACCGAAGACGAGATCCGCTGGGCCATCTCCGGCAACCTGTGTCGTTGCACCGGTTACCAGAACATCGTCAAGGCCGTGAAGTGGGCAGCCCACAAGATCAACTCGGAGCCCGCCGCTTACCGTAGGTAGTTTCCGCTTCTCTCCAACTAACCCCCACCTTCGCAGTTAGAGGGTGGGGGTTAGTGTTTACTTGGACACTTCTCCAACCCGAGGATTTTCTGCACATGGCCAAAACGCAAACCGACTCGGCAACCAAACGATGGGTGGTCGACTACTACGACGGATCCTGGTTCGACTACCGGTTGATCTGGCTGAACGGCGACAACCTCGGCAAGCATTTCGGCTACTGGGAGCCGGACACCAGGTCCCAAGCGGAATCACTTCTCAACATGAACCGCCAGACCGCTCTTAGGGTCGACCCCAAACCCGGCGAGCGCGTCCTGGACGCCGGATGCGGCGTCGGCGGCTCTTCGATGTGGCTGGCCCGCAACTACGGCGTGGACACCGTCGGAATCAGCATCTCTGCCAAGGAAATAGAGCGGGCCCGCAAATACACCCGCAAGCGGGGTCTCGAGGCTCAGTGCACCTTCGAGCAGCAGGACTACATCCACACCAGCTTTCCCGACAACAGCTTCGATATCGTCTGGGCCCAGGAGAGCTCGTGCCACAGCCCTCACAAGGACCTGTTTGTCAAGGAGGCGTTCCGGGTGTTGAAGCCCGGCGGCCGGCTGGTGATCGAGGACTGGTACCGCACCGGGCGTCCCTACCACCCCGCCGACGAAAAACTGATCCACCACTTCCTCGGCTGCTGGGCCATTCCGGACATCCCAACCCGGGAAGAGATCACCGGCTATTGCGCCGATGCCGGGTTCACCGACGTGCGGTTCGACGACGTCACCCCGTACATGCTCCGCTCCGCCCGCCATCTCTACCTGGTGACCTCGACGCTTTACCCCGGGGCGTTTCTCCTGCGGGCGCTACGCCTGCGGACCAGGGTGCTCCACAACAACCTCAGAGCCGCCCGGGGACAGTGGAGAGCCCACGTCCGCAACCTTTGGATTGCAGGCATCGTGGTGGCTCACAAGCCCGCCGAGCAGGGGGAAGTGCAGCCCGCCGCCCGGTTCGCCGAGTCCAACCCAGAGCCGGTGCCGGCAAGCTGATGGGCAAGGCCGGAACCGACGCAAAGACGCGCAAACAGATTGTTGAGTACTACGACGGATCCTGGTTCGACTACCGGGTCGTCTGGTTGAACAAGGGAACGCTGGCCAAGCACTTCGGCTATTGGGAGCCCCACATCCGCAACCACGCCGAGTCGCTGCTGAATATGAACAAGCAGGTGGCGGCGAGAGTCGACCCCAAGCCGGGTGAGCGGGTTCTCGACGCGGGCTGCGGAGTCGGAGGAAGCTCCATCTGGCTTGCCCGGACCTTCGGCCTCAACACCGTCGGGATAAGCCTGTCCGAAAAGGAGCTCGAGCGCGCCCGCCGGTACGCCAAGGAGCGCGGGCTACAAGCCCAATGCAGCTTCGAGGTCCAGGACTTCGTGGCCACCACCTTCCCGGACGAGAGCTTCGACATAGTCTGGGCCCAGGAAAGCTTCTGCCACGCCATGGACAAGGGTGCCTGGATGAAGGAGATGTTCCGGCTTCTCAAGCCGGGCGGGCGCCTGGTAATCGAAGACTGGTTCCGCCCCCACCGCCCCTATCACCCGGCCGACGAGGCCATGTACCGGGAATGGCTGCAGGGATGGGCCATCGACGACCTGGCGACCAAAGACGAGGTGGTGGCCGATGCAACGGCAGCCGGATTCGCGAATGCGAAGCTGGACGACATCACGCCGCACATTGTCCGTTCGGTCCGCCGGCTCTACGGCATGACCGTCGCCCTGTTTCCCGGAGCCTACCTGGGCAAGCTGCTCAAACTGCGAAGCGATGTCCTGCACCGCAACATCGTGAGCGCCCGGCTGCAGTGGAGGGCGCGTAACCGGAACCTGTGGATCTCGGGCATCTTCTCCGCCCAAAAGCCCGAAAGTGCGGGGAAAGAGCCCTCGAAGGCCGCTGCCGGCAAGCCTGAGGCCACAGACACGTCTGAGG
>DATLGP010000183.1:0-4087 GCA_035540395.1 Actinomycetota bacterium | reverse complement strand
CATCTTCGGGCCAGTTATCCCGCTTGATCGGGCCGCCCAGGGTGTCCGCCAGCAGCTTGTGGGCCCAGGCGGCGTGTTCGCCCCAGGGGCGGGGGCGGGCGGCTGCCTGGGCCAGGTTGTCGATCAGGCTCAAGGCGAAATCTCTCAGACTTCGGGCCCGCTCCGCTTCCTCCCGATACCGCTGGGCCTTCCAATCGGGTTCATCGTCGGGATTCTCTTTAAGCTGCTCCGCGCTGTACTCCCGGTCGTCGGCCAGGCGGGACAGCAGGTGGTCCCAGTCATGGCGCCCGGCGACCACCGCGGCGGCGCGGGAGAGGCGCTCCCAGGCGGTGACCGGCGCCCACCGGCCCAGGTGGTGGATGGGTGCGCCGGCGAGCCAGGCGAAGACATCCTGGCGGCGGAAGCCCCCCTGCGGAAGGGCCAGCGCCTGCAGCAAGCCCCGGCCGGCGACCCTGGCGGACAGCTTCATCACCGATGCCCCGTTGGCCTTAATGCCGGCGGCGGCGAGCTGCTCGTGGACCAGCCGGGCGTACGGGTGGGGGCTGGCGTGAAGGATGGCGATGCGATCGAGCGGGGTGCCCTTGCGGACTTGATCGATGACCGCCCGGACGGCGGCCCGGACCTCTTCATCGGCGTCGGAGGCGGTGACGAACCGGGTGCGCCCGACGGCGGCAACCGAGGTGGGTTCAAAGGCATCGGGGGCGGGCGCTGTTGCGCCCATCCTGGCGAGTGAAGTGGCGACCTCGGCGTCGGCCCTCGGGTCGCCTGTGGTGGCGGCGATGACGATGAGGGTGGTGTGCTCCGCCAGAGATTCGATGAGGCGCCCCGAGTGCCGGGATAGCTGCTGGGGAAGGTAGACGATGGTGGCGCCCAGGTTGCGGTGGGCGGCGTCGTTGCTGAGGAGCGCCTGCTCGGCGGAGATCATGAGATCCTGCTCGTCGTACCAGTGCGGCTCCAGGGCGGCCCGGGCGATGCGGTGCAGCCGGACGACTTCGGCGGCCCGCTCGCCGGTGGCAGCCAGAGCATCTAGGGCTTGTGACGACACGTCCCGCAGTTCCCGGTAGCTATCCACCAATGCCGACTCGGTTGCCGGGTGGGCGGCCACCGGAGCAAAGAGGCCGGGGTTGTCAGTGAGCGCAGCCCGGAGGGCGGCAGCGATGACCGGGGTGGAAACCGGCCGCCGGCCGGAGCCGGCCAGGGGAGCGGCGCCGAGTAGCTCGGCCAGGCGGTAAGGGGTGAGGAAGTTGACGGCCACGATCCCGACACCCTTTGTGCAGACTGGGCCGAGAGCTCCGGATGCGAGCAGCCGCCGGGCAGCGACGCCCACGTGGTTGGAGGGGACGAGGACGGTGACGGGCGTCAGCGGTTCATCGCCCTTGGCGGCAGCAATGGCCGCCCGGAGGACCTCAGCAGCAGGCCGGCCGTACCGGACCCACACGACTTCAGCGCTCAGGCTGACCTACTTGGTTGGCTAGCAAGACCCAACATCTGTATGAGTCTAAGCGTGCCCCATGAGGCTTGGGCGCGCAATTTTGGCCCGGAGCACTACCTTGGTCCGCCTGCTAGGCCTCATAGAACGCGATCATTGCGTCGAGCGTTTCATTAGACGTCGCACTACTGGCTTGCGTTGTAGCCGTAAGAATGTCCGCTATATTCATTGCGCGATGTGCGGGTTCACCAGCCAACCTTAGGAAACGATCGAACTTCTCCACCAGCTCCTTGACCGATTCGAGCGGGGATATCGCGTTGAGCATGGCTATGGGAAGAGCCATTAATTCGATCTCTTCCGAGGTTCTTCCGCGCTGAGCGAGGAGGAGAATGAGGTTTGCGGTTTCAATTGGGCCCAGATACTGGAACGCCTTATGTGAGCCCCTCACTCGCCTGAGCATTGCTTCCATCTCGTCCTTCGTTCGGTCTAATTTCTCGGCGGCACTCACTAGGACGCGTTCCTGCTCGAGGGCAAGTCGGAGACTCGTATTGAGTGGTGCGGCGATTCCAGACGCGACGCTGTTTTCGAATCTCCTCCTCTTGGGTTGCGTTCCAGATGTACCGGTACTTAAGACTCCTTTACTGACAAGGGTCCGGTGCCGGGTGGCGGCCTTCTCCGCCTCGCTTTTGCGAGCCTCCTTGTGAAGCACTCCAACCTCGCGCCATGCTTGTAGGAAGCCCTCGGTTCTGGCAATCCGCTGCGCGCCGTTCCCATAGAGGAGCCGTAGGTATCCGAGTCTTCCGTTCGCTCGGACCATCATGGCCAACCTTTGCCTTAAGAGCGGTCCCTGTTTGTTCCAAATTCGCATCCGTACGAAGGCACCCTGGTACGCGGCCACAACGGCAAAGCCGTAGACGAACAACAAGGCGGGAGGGGTGAGCCAGATCGGAAGAAGGAACTCGCGAAGGATCGCGTCCTGATCCAGCGTAGACCAGTTGCCAATGAGGTAAGTCATGGACCAGATCACGGCTGAAACGCCGAATAGAACTAGGTAGCCATTGGCAAGTTTGCGCACTGGGCTGTACTGGGGGTCCCGTTCTGCGACGACCCCTACCATCGCGAACACGACGACAAGGAATTGACCAAGAATCTCAAGCCACAGGGGGAAGGACTTGAGGGCGGCGATGAACTCTACAATGGCAACGACACCCAAGGTCTTGATGAGCGCCCTTCGGAAGAATCCAGGTTTTTGGATGGCGTCGTTCAGGCCCATCACCAGAGCGAGCCCGGACACCAAGAGCCAAAGGAGCGTTGTCTTGAGCAGTCCCAGATCCCACAATCCGAACCTTGACGCACCGGCTACTGAAGCAGAAATCCAGCCGATGTAGAGCAGGAGAGGTATGAGTACCGAGGGTTCGGTGAGGGATATCAGAACAGCGCGTATTGATTCGAGGAATCCGTCGCGCCCAGGGCGGGTCAGAACGAACCCGATGATAGCGACGAGGATTATGACTGCCGCGAACTCTCGGTTCGTCAGTACTGCCTCATCCATCTCCCAAATTCTAGGCTTTAGGGTATATGTCCCCTCAAGTGTTGGAATCGCCGCGCGGGTTAATGGGAAATACTAGGATTTAAGGACCTGACGCCGACGTCCGATCTACTGAAGCCCGTCACCCATTCCCGATGGCCGCGAGGGGATGTCAATGGGACTGGACCACGCCAGATGGTCTAGCAACGTGAGCAACAACGTGGCGATGGCGCGGGCTATCGAGATGGGCCGGGCACGATGCTCGGTTTGTTTCCCGCCAATCTCCCGCCAGTGATCCCGGTTGCACTGACCGTTACAGCCCACGGGTACATCGCACCATCGGAAAATGGCCAATTGTGCCGATAGTAGGAGAGAGCATGCTGTCGGGCGTGTCATACCGACCGGAGGCACGAATTTGAGACCCTTCAATGAATGACGCCGAGCTGGTCGCCCAAGCGTTCCCCGACGGGATACCGACCGACGAGCAGTACGGCAGCAATCAACCCTATCCGCCGGGGATGGACCCCAACGATCCCAACTCGACGATCCCCAACGCCAAGACGTCCACCGGAGCGTTCATTGAGCGCCTGGGGCCCGAGACTGCCAATGACCCCTACAACGAGCCGGTGACCGCGCCGGATTCCTACTCCTGACCACCCGGGACCAGATCGTGGCCCGGATCGAAACCGCCTGAAGGTCCACTGCTCTTTCCGCGGATACGCTTCTGGCGGCAAGTCTCTGTTTGCGGTGTTCGGAATCAGATTCCCACGGGCCGGACGGCCATCAGATCGCGGTCTCCAACTGCCCGCACATCGCTCGGAAGCAGGGTTGCCAGGGCCTGGGTTCTGCCGGATGCGGTCACGAACTCCACTTCAATTCCGCCCGCTTCGAAGATCTCAACCACCGTACCCAGGTCACCCGGGCGCAGCCCAAGATCGGCAAGCTCACGCTGTAGAACCACCGTCTGCAGGAGTTCAGGCTTCATGGCTTCTCCGGGATTGCGGTGACAAATCTGAACATCTTCATGATCGGTCTCCTGCGGCCAGGCTCCTCGGCGAGCCCGGCCGGACATCCACGACCGACTTGCGAAGTTCCGGCCAGGGTGCCGTCATAAGGGATGCTTCCGGCCA
>DATLGP010000182.1:0-1601 GCA_035540395.1 Actinomycetota bacterium | reverse complement strand
CCTCCCCAGGACCGGCCCGGCATGCCGGCGTTTCGGCGGGTGCTCGAGGGCATCAGCCGGGAGTGGGACGAGAACGGTCCCACCATCGTCGACGAGGGCAGGGAGCTCGTCCGGCGCATCGCCGAATCGAACCGTCCGCCCAAGATTGACGGCGACCTGGCCCCCGAGCTGCTGACCAACGCTGTCGCCACGCTCAGCCGTTCGTTCGACGGCCAGAACGGCGGCTTCGGCCGGGCCCCCAAGTTCCCGCAGCCCCCGGTCCTCGACCTGCTTCTCCGCCAGGCCGGCGCAGGCAACACCGAAGCCTCGGAGATGGTCGGCACGACGCTCCGGAAGATGGCGCTGGGCGGCATCTACGACCAGCTGGGCGGGGGCTTCGCCCGCTACACGGTGGACGCCACCTGGCTCACCCCCCACTTCGAGAAGATGCTCTACGACAACGCCCAGCTCGCCCGGCTGTACACCCGGGCCTGGCAGTTCGACCACTCCCCGCTGTACCGGCGCATCGCCGAAGAGACGCTGCAGTACCTGGTCCGCGACATGCAGGACGGCACCGGGGGCTTCTACTCCAGCGAGGATGCCGACTCCGAGGGGCACGAGGGCAAGTTCTACGTCTGGGACCACGGCGAGTTTGCGATCCTCGCCTCGGAAGCGGTCGAATATTACGGCGTGACGCCCGAGGGCAACTTCGAGGGCTCCAACATCCTCACCGCAGCCTCCGATGTGCCCCCGGAACAGGCGCGCAAAAAGTTGTTCGCCGCGCGCGAGCAGCGGGTGCGGCCGGGACGGGACGAAAAGATTCTCACCTCCTGGAACGGCCTGACGATCACCGCCTTTGCCGAGGCCGGCGCTGCCTTCGGCCGGCCCGATCTGATCGCGCAGGGAACCCGGGCCGCCCGGTTCCTCCTGCTGAACGCCCGCAACGAGCAGGGCCGGCTGCTGCATTCCTACAAGGACGGCCGGGCCCGGGTGCTCGGCATGCTCGAGGACTATGCGTACCTGGCCGAGGGCCTGCTTGCGCTGTGGGAGGTGACCTTCGAGCCGGAGTGGCTGCAGGCGGCGCAAGAGATGACCGCCCAGATGCTCGACCTGTTCTGGGATCCCGAGGATGGGGGGTTCTTCAGCACCGGCACCGACCACGAGAAGCTGATCCTGCGCCAGAAGGAGATCGTCGAAAGCGTCACCCCTTCTCCCAACGCGGTGGCGGCGCTCGTGATGCTGAGGCTGGCTCTGCTCACCGGCGACGAGGAGCTTGCCTCCAAGGGCGAATCCGTCCTGAAGCTCGCACTCCCCTACATGGACCGGGTGCCCCAGGCGGTCTGCGCCTTCTTGTCGGCGGTTGACTTCCGCCTGTCCACTCCCAAGGAGATCGTGGTGGTCGGCAGCCGGCCCGAAGCGGACCCGCTGATCGAGCAGATCTGGAACCGGTTCCTTCCCAACAAGGTGGTGGCGGGGTCACCTCCCGGCATTGATTCATCACCCCTGCTGGAGGACAAGGTGGCCATCGGAGGCCGGCCTACTGCGTTCGTCTGCGAGCATTTCGCCTGCAAGGCCCCCACCTCCGACCCGAAGGTGCTGGCCGACCAACTGGCCTGAGCGCT
>DATLGP010000181.1:0-1593 GCA_035540395.1 Actinomycetota bacterium | reverse complement strand
AGATCGTTCGCCGAATGACGGACCGGGCCCCGCGCGTGCTGGTCGGCAACCTTCCAGACCTGCGCGGAATTCCCGAGCTGGCGCAGAGCGCCAGCCCCGACCGCCTGGCTGCCTACACCTACGAGTGGAACTCGACCATCGCCGAGGTGGTGTTGGGCAACGGGGCGGTCCTGGTCGACCTGAAGGCAGCCTCCGAGGGCATGGATGAGGAGATGGACGTGCTGATCAGCGCGGACGGCTTCCACCCGTCCACCCTGGGACACGTCGCCCTGGCGGAGATTTTTCTTCACCACATCGAGTTGGTTCTCTGACCCCTATTAAGCGCCGGCCGGCACTACAATTGCCGCCAAGCCCGTGTTCGATCCGGGCGCATTGATGGCAATGGAGGAACCCCGTTGAGCTCAGGGCAGGAAGAGGTCGTCCTCAACCGGGTGCTCACCATCCCCAACATGATCTCCACCGCCCGGATGCTGCTGATCCCGGTTTTCGCCTGGGCTTTTCTCACCGGAGACAAGGACGCTTTTGCGTTGGGCCTGCTGGTGGTCATCGGCTGCACCGACTGGGTAGACGGGTACGTGGCCCGAAAGACCGGTCAGGTCAGTAAGCTCGGCAAACTTCTGGACCCGGTGGCGGACCGGGTGGCTATCGTGGTCGTCCTGCTGGCCCTGGTCTTTCGTGACGTGGTCCCCCTGGCGGTGGCCGGGGCGATCCTGCTGAGAGATCTGATCGTGTCGATCGTATTTCCGATCCTGGAGGCAAAAGGTTTCCCGAGGTTGTCGGTTAATTGGACCGGTAAGTGGGCAACCGCACTTATCTTTACAGGGATGGCATTTGCGGCTGCGAGCGTTCTGGACCCGGTGAGGGATTTTGCTAGGCCCGCCTCGCACGCCCTGCTTGTGGCCGGCGCCGTCCTGTACTGGATGGCCGGGTTGCTCTATATCAAGGAGATTCGCAGGTTGCTGAAAGCCGAAACCGTCACATGATCGGTACAAGCCGGCGTAAGGCAGCAGTGGCCGGAGTGGTGACTCTGATGATTCTCGGCGGTTGGGTCACCGGTTCCGCGGTGGCAAGCGCCGGAGAGGTGGTCGGCGGAACCGTCGTGGGGGGAGTGCCGGTCGACGGCCTGGAGGCGAAGCAGCTCATGAGCCGCCTGGCTCCCGCGGCTGCTGCGCTCCAGCGGCGGCCGCTGACGCTGGTCGTTGGCGACCGGGAATGGACCCGTTCTCCCGAGGCTCTGGGGATCTCGGTAGATCTCAGGGCCAGCGCCCGCCAGGCACTCATGGCCGGCCGCAGCAACTCTTTCGTCTGGATGATGCGAAGCCTGGGATCGGGTGGGCAGAGCCTGGAGTGGGTGCTCGAGATCGACGAGGACCGGCTGACCCGGGCAGTGTCCGAACTGGAGACGCTCACCAGAAGCGAGGCCTCAAACGGGGACTTCTCGGTTGCCGGGTCGACGGTTCAGGTGCAGCCCCCTACGAAGGGCTACGAGCTGCTGCCGGGACCCGCCCGCCAAACCCTGGTTCGAGCTGCCCTCAAGCCCACTACCTCCGACCGGGTGGAGCTTCCCGCGAAGGTGACGGAACCGGACATCAC
>DATLGP010000180.1:0-5495 GCA_035540395.1 Actinomycetota bacterium | reverse complement strand
CCGCCGAGTCGGACTTCCGCCCGATCGGCAGGTGGTCGGCCGCGGCAGCCAGCCCGACCCGGGGCATATTGCCGTACATGCACTCGTACTCGCCGGCTTGCACCTTGAAGGTCTCATGCCAGATCCCCACCTCTCCCGAGCTGCCCACCTTCTTATTGAACCGCTGCCACGCCGACCGATGGGGCTCGGCGGGATTGCGGGCGAAGCGGTCGAGGTCCTCGAAGCTGCGCCAGTACTGGACCACCGCCGGCCCGCCCATCCAGGCGGCCCGGGCCCCCAGCATTCCCTTCTCCGGGTTCTTGAACAGCGTTTTGAGCATCGGGGGCATCGAGCGAGCAACCGGAACCCACTTGTCCGGCCGCCACGGCTTGTTGATTCGCATGCCGATGAGAAAGACGACAAACTCGCCGTCGATGTGCGCCATGTAGCGGCCGTCATGAACCTTTGCCATCTATTCCACCTCCGGGTAACGGCTTGCCCGGACTCCATCCGCGTCATCGGATGGAGCTACCAGCAGGCCTGGGTTCTTTGTGATCATTTGCTCGACGTCTTCGACCCACCTCAGTTGTCCCTCGACCGCTCGGATCCCCCTGAGGGCGGTGAGCCTGGGAAATTCGGCCCCCGGAACCCCGTCGAGCTTGGCGGCAATCGCATCCAGCTCCTCGAGGTAACCCTGGGCCTGGCTCCGGTACTCGCCGAGCAGGCGGGCCCGGCTTGCCGGGTCCATGTGGCGGCCGAAGAAAAATTTGACCAGGAAGCCGTCCTTGAAGCGGCCCTTCTCGAACCCGGGCTGGTCGAGCCAGCGGGACAGCTCGGCCCGGCCCGCATCGGTCAGCCGGTACTCCCGCTTGTCGGGAAGCTTTTGCTGGGCAACGTCGGCTCCGCTCAGGTAGCCGAGCTCCTCCAGGCGCCCCAACTCCCGGTAGACCAGGCTCCTGGGTATGGACCAGAAGTGGGCAATCGACAGGTCGGCTTTGACCGAAAGGCGGTGCCCGGACATCGGGCCATCCGCCAGCAGGCCCAGGATCGCGTAGGAGGTGGTCGGCAGGCTATCGTTCCGCATATAGTCCACTGTAGACTAGTACAAGGTGGATTGCAAGATTGCAGGGTGGCCCGCCGGCCTCGGGCAACCCCCCCGGGTCCACCAGGTAAGGTCCCGCTCACTTGTGTTTATCGATATTCGATGTTATCGTTTAACGATATTATTGATAATCGATACCAGGGAGGCAACAGATGGCCGGTTCAGTTTCATCACGCAAGGCAGGGGCGGCGTACACGATCGTTACGGCATTTTTGATCCTTGCCGTGGTCGGAGCCACGGCCCAGATGGGAACCCGCATTTACCAGGCGGTTTCGCCGGCCAACACGCTTCAGGTACCGGCGACCATCGCTCCGGAGGAGCTGGACATCCGGGGCCTTCCCGAGCGGGTGGAGATCCCCCAGACCATCGAGGTCCAGGTCAACGTGGCGGACCCGAACCCAGGCCAGCTGGCAATGGCGCTGTTAATGGACCTGGGCCCGTGGGTCCTGGTCGTCGCCGGGCTCCTCCTGCTTCGGGCGCTGGCCGGCTCGATTCGGAAAGCAGAACCCTTCGGGGCGGCCAACGTCTCCCGGCTGCGCAAGCTCGGGTTCGTCCTGCTGGCCTACCCGCTGGTCCAGGCCATGAGCTCGTTCCTGCTGGGCGGCCTCCTGGACAGCGCCGAGCTGCCCCAGGCGGTCGGCCGCTCGGCCACGCTGCACCTGACCGGAGCCGTCGCCGGGCTGGGGGTGTTGGTGCTGGCCGAGGTCTTCGCCCACGGGGTCGAGCTGCGCGAGGACGTGGAGGGCACGGTATGAACACGGCTCCGCAGCCCGAGCACGAGCATCGGATAACCGTGCATCTGGACGAGATGCTCGAGCGCAGGGCCATGACGCTGACCGAGCTGGCGGCCCGGGCGGACATCACGATAGTAAATCTGTCGGTTCTCAAGAACGGCAGAGCCCGGGCGGTCCGCTTCTCCACCCTTACCGCCCTGTGCGAAGCCCTGGACTGCCAGCCCGGGGACCTGTTGCGCTACGCCCCCTGACCGCGGGCACCGGTGGCGCCGCCCGGGCCGGGGTGCTCACGGCCGGACGGCTCGGACGAACAAGGGCCCGCGGCGACGGTACTCAGTCTGCCGGCTTGCCCATCCGGACCGAGTGAACCGGCGGCAGGTGGCGGGCGGCTTCGTACCACGACTGCCCGCCGTCGGCGGTGCCGTAGAGGTCGCCCGAAGTTGCGCCGAACCACATGCCCAGCGGGTCGTTCCCGTCGGTGCAGAAGGCCTGGCGGAGCAACGTCAGGTAGGCCCCCTTTGCGGGCAGTCCCTGCTCCTGCGCCTTCCAGGTGGCCCCCCGGTCGGTGGTCTCATACACCCGGACCGCCCCGTCCACGGTCACCCGGTCAATCTGGGAAGCCAGCGGGATGACGAACGCCCGGTCGGGGTTGTTCGGGTCGATGGCCATGGGCAGGCCGAAATCCGACGGCAGCCCTTCGGCGATCGACTGCCAGCTCTTCGCGGCATCGTCCGAGCGGAAGACCCCGTTGTGGAACTGCATGTACAAGGTGTCGGGCTCGACCGGAGACCGGTGGATGTTGTGCACGCACTGCACCTGTTCTTCATCGGGACCCTCCTCGGGCCAGCGCGGCAGCCCCTGGATGCGCCGCTCCCAGGTCTCGCCGCCGTCCTCGGTGTGCCAGACGCCCACCGCCGATATCGCGACCGTCAGCTTCAGCGGCTCGCCGGGATACGGGCAGATGGAGTGCAGGCACAGCCCGCCGCCGCCCGCCTGCCACTGGGGCCGGGTGGGCTGATCCCACAACCCCCGGTTGAGCTCCCAGGTCCGGCCGCTGTCGGTGCTGCGGAACAGGGCTGCCGGAGCCACTCCTGCCCAGATCTCGCCCTCGGCCCCGCCGGGCTGGATGGCCCAGACCTTCTCCAGCTTGGCGCCGGAGTCCGGCGGCAGAGCCATGCCCTCTGCCTGCTGCCACTCCCCCTCGACGTCCTCGGTGAACCACATCCGGGGGCCGGTGATGCTGCCGGGGGCGTACTCGGCGTACTCGTCCGGCCAGTGGGTCACCCCGGCCAGGTAGGTGCCGGTGCGCGGGTCGTAGCAGGCGAAGTCGACGGGAACCTCGTCGAAGTGGCGGGACGCAATCTCCAGCGGCCCCCGGCGGTCGCCCCGCAGGACGAACAGACCCTTCCTTGTACCGACCAGCACCTCGGTTGCCATCCTGAGCCCTCCCTTTGATCGAGCGGTTGGTGTTGCACCCTAATCTTTCGAGAAGCCGCCGGGAATCGAAAGTACGCTCTGGGCATCCCGCATCGCCACGTTCACCCGCATGGTGACCGCGCCGAACCAATCACGGCAGAACTGTCCGGCCAGGTACGGCGGGTACGCCTTGCAGCTGAAGATGTCGATGTAGGCACTGTCGGAGTCCTCGGCGAAGTGCCCGGAGATCAGTGAGGTCTCGATGAGCTGAGCCAGCGAGTATCCGCTGACCCTGGGGTCCTCACCGAACCGGACGATCACCGGTTCGCCGAAGCGATTCATCTGGATGAGGTCACACAGCTCGACCACGAACCGGTGGATGCATGCGGCGTCCCGTATTCGTTGCGGGTCGCAGCCGCCCAGGTCGATCCCGGTCGCCATCCCCCAGGGGTTGAGAGCGGCGTACCGGTCCATGATCTGGCGGTCGAGGAGCCGGGCATCCTCGTCGAAGTCGGCGAGGCGGTTCGGAACGAGTTCGAGGCTGGCGGTCATTGGATCCCTCCTACGGTCAGGTCGCGTCGGTTGAGCAACTGTCGGCTGGTGATGGCTACGGCGTAGAACACAAAGTCGGCGGCCAGCTTGCCCAGCACGATCCCGGCGGCCGGGCTGGAGGCCAGCCGGAGACCGGCGAACATGAGGGCCGGACGGACCAGCAAGCTGTCGAGAGCCTCGGCCGGGCCGAACTCCACCAGCATTTGGCCCAAGGTGGCCAGCAGCGGGCGGCCGCCCCGGTCGCGCCGCCGGCCGGCGTAGTCCCTTACGGCGATCAGCCCGTAATACCCGGCGTTCTCACCCCAGGTCGCCGCCAGGGCTGCGGCGGCGACACTACCGCTGAGAGCAAGCAAGAGCAGCCCGGCAGCCAGAGAAACCGCAATTCCCGCCGCTTCGGCGGGCAGGTACCGCCGCAGCGAATGCCCCACCCATCCGTGCCTTCCGACCGTGTCCATGGGCTCATGCTAAAAAGCCGGCCGCACGCGGCATAAGCAGGCAGCCACCTCGATTCGACGGGTGGAACCACCCGGCTCGTGGGGAGGTTTTTGGCACGATCGCGGCGGGTTGTCGCCCTCACGGCAACGCGGAGACCGGCGGCAAACGCCCGGGTCGGCAACGTGGCATTCGACGCCGGACCGAGATGCCGCCAGAATCGGTTGGATGACACCCGACACGTCCCCGGCGATCGAGGCCTCCGGGCTGGTAAAAACCTTCGGCGACACCAAAGCGGTGAACGGCGTCGACCTCAACGTTTCCCGCGGCTCGGTTTGCGGTGTGCTGGGTCCCAACGGCGCCGGAAAAACGACGATGATCCGCATGCTGGCCACCCTCATCCGCCCCGATGCCGGACACGCCCGGGTTCTCGGCCACGACATCCTCACCCAGGCCGACGCGGTCCGGGGCAGCATCAGCCTGACCGGCCAGTTCGCCTCGGTCGACGAGGACCTCACCGGACAGGAGAACCTGGTTCTCATCGGCCGTCTACTGGGATTGAAGCGGGCAGCGGTCAAAGACCGGGCCGCTGAGCTGCTGGACGCCTTCGGCCTTTCCGAGTCGGGCGGACGGCTGGTGAAGACCTACTCGGGAGGAATGCGGCGCCGGCTCGACATAGCCGCCAGCGTGGTGGTCACCCCGCAGCTGATGTTTCTGGACGAGCCCACCACCGGCCTGGATCCCCGCTCCCGCAACCAGGTTTGGGACATCATCCGGGCGCTGGTGTCGGGCGGCGCGACGATTCTTTTGTGCACCCAGTACCTGGAAGAGGCCGACCAGCTGTGCGACACGATCGCGGTGATCGACCATGGCCGGGTGATCGCCGAGGGAACGCCGGCTCAGCTGAAGGCTTCGGTGGGCTCGGCGACGCTGCACGTTCGCCTGATTGACCCCTCACAGCGGATCGACGCCGAGGCGGTCCTGGCCAAACAGATGGGAGTGGTGACCCTGGAGTCGGATCCGGCCGGGCTGTCCGCAACCTGTTCCGATCCGACCGAGGCGGCCGGCGCGATCACCTCGCTGGCCGGCGCCGGGGTAGGCGTCGCCGGGTTCTCGCTGGGCCAGCCCAGCCTGGACGAGGTGTTCCTGGCACTGACCGGCCACCCGCCGGAGGAAGCGGAAACCACTGCGACTCCGACCGAGGCCCGCCGATGAGCACCGACTTCACCGGGCCGGCGACGCCGGGGACCACCACCGACGAGGCAGCGGTGCGCAAGGCT
>DATLGP010000179.1:0-5349 GCA_035540395.1 Actinomycetota bacterium | reverse complement strand
GGGGCCCCGGACGGCAACGTCGCGGTAGTGGGGGACATGGACCAGTCGGTCTACGGCTTCCGGGGGGCCGACTACCGCAACCTGGCCCGGTTCGAGGACGCTTTTCCGTCGGCCAAGGTCATCACGCTGGAGCAGAACTACCGGTCGACCCAGCGCATCCTGTCGGCCGCCAACGCCCTGATCGAGCACAACCATGCCCGCAAGCCGAAGAACCTGTGGACCGACTCGGGGCCGGGGGACCCGCTGGTGGTGCACCTGTCGGGAAACGAGCACGACGAGGCGGCGTTCATCGCCATGGAGATAGAGCGCCTCCGGGAGACCGATGGGTTCCGCTTCAAGGACGCGGCGGTGTTCTACCGGACCAACGCCCAGTCCCGGGTGATCGAGGAGATCTTCACCCGGTTCGGCATCCCGTACCGCATCGTCGGAGGCCAAAGGTTCTACGACCGGCGCGAGGTCAAGGACCTGCTGGCCTACCTGAAGGTCCTGGTGAACCCGGCCGACTCGGTCAGCCTTCGCCGGATCGTCAACACGCCGCGGCGCGGCATTGGGGACCGGACCATCGCCGAGCTGGACGGATTCGCCGCCGTAAGCGGCATCACGCTGTACGAGGCTATCGAAGGGGCCGAGCACAACCCGGCCATCGCCAAGCGGACCCTGGGGGGTCTGAAGGCCTTTTCCGGCCTGATGGCGGAGCTGCAGGCCTACCGCAGGGACGGGGCGTCGGTGCGGGACATCATCCAGGTGGCGTGGGAGAGATCGGGATACATGGCCGAGCTGGAGTCCGAGCGATCGATCGAAGCCCTGGGACGGGTGGAGAACCTGAAGGAGCTGGCCGGGGTGGCGGCGGAGTTTGAGGAGCGGATGCCCGACGGGACGCTCGAGGACTTTTTGGCTCAAACCTCGCTGGTCAGCGAGCAGGACGAGTACGACGAGGAGGAATCCACCGTCACTTTGATGACCCTGCACAACGCCAAGGGCCTGGAGTTCCCGATAGTGTTCCTCACCGGCCTGGAGGAGGGGGTCTTCCCGCACATGCGGTCGCTGACCGAGCCGGACGAGCTGGAGGAGGAGCGCCGGCTGGCCTACGTCGGCATCACCCGGGCTCGTCAGCGCCTGTATCTGACCCATGCCTGGAGCCGCTCGCTATGGGGCGGCGTGAACTACAACCCTCCCTCCCGGTTCTTGAAAGAGATCCCCGAGGAGCTGGTCAAGCGGATGGGCGAAAAGCCCCGGCGCTCGTCCGGCGCGGGCGGTTACTCGGGGGGAGGCGGCGGCTACTCCGGAGGCGGCGGAGGCTACTCCAATAACCGTTACCCGTCCCGGCCGGTGCCCACCACCCAGGTCCGCTACCCCGACCTGGAACGTGCCACGGCCGGGTGGAGGGTGGGACAGGAGGTCTCCCATTCCCGGTGGGGGACCGGCGTGATCACCGCCCTGTCGGGCTCCGGCGAGAAGGCCGAAGCGAAGATCTGGTTCAGCGAGGTGGGCGAGAAGACGCTGCTGCTGGCCTACGCCCCGATCAAGGCCACCGACTAGGCGACGGCCGGGCCGGCGCCCGAGGCTCGCTTGCTCCGCCGGCGCAGCAGCATGAATGCGGCCAGGCCCAGGACAACTCCACCGCCCAGCACCGCCAGCGTTCCCCGGCCGCCCATCGCGCCGGTCATGCCCGGCTCCGGGATGTCTCCTACTAGCTCCTGGCTGATCGTCCAGTCGGCGTCCATCCCTACCTCGGCCATCGACAGGCCGGACAGTTCCGGCGCGAGCACGGCCTTCAGCTCGTCCGGAATCGGGTACACCTTGCCCGACATGCGAGCGGTGGCGGTGACCTCGGAGCTCAGCAGGACCCCGGTCTGCCGGTCTACCACGCTCTGGTGGTTCATCTGCAGCGGGCCGGTAAGGTTAAGCGACACCGCGTCGACGTTTCTCTGCGGGTCGGTACAAGCGGCCATCCCGAAGGCCAGCAGGCAGACCAGTACCAGGCCGAGCCGGCGGCGGGGGCGCCTGGCCTTGCGGTTCCCGGCGGCGCGCCGGCTCTGGTTGTCGAACTGCAGCGGCAGCGGCGGCATCAGCGACTCGTAGGTCGAACCCGGTGGGAACAGGGCGTTGAACAGGGTTCCGGCGAAGAATTCGTTCGGGTCGGGGGCCTCGTTGCCCTGAAGCGCCTCAACTGCGTTGTCCATCGCCCTCACCCGCAGCAGGGTGTCCGTACTGACGTGGGTGGCACTCAACAGGACCACCGTGCGGCCGTCCCGCTCCTCCTGCCCGTCTACGGTGACCGAGCCGCTGATCGTCTGAGCCCCGTGCGTCCAGCCCGCCGGCAGGGCGGCGGTGTCCTGGAAGCTCTGACCGGCGGCATAGGCCTCGGAGGGAACCACCGGGTTCAGCAGGTGCGCCCGCAAAGCCAGATCGGCCATGCGGATCTCTCCGGGATCGCCGAACGCCTTGACGGTCTCGGGATCCTGCAGGTCGGGCTCGCCATTGCGGCCTTCTTTCAAGACGATGCTCGCAACCTGGGAGTCGGGCCGAAAGCTCACTCGGCGGCCCAGGGCGGATCGCTGCTCTGTGTCCGCCAGGAAGCCCTCGGCAGTGGCCTCGGAGACGGACAGCGTCACCAGCGGTCCCCTCCGGTCACTGGTCACGGTCTCGGTTAACACCAGGTCCAGGCTCGATGTTTGGGGTTCGGCCGCATACGGTCCCTTCGGGTGAAGAGTCTGGGTGACTCGCATGCGGTAGGTGGCCTGCTGCCCGTCGGTGTATCGCCGGGCGTTGCCCCCGGCCATGTGGCGGGCCATGCCCGGCGTTGGGGTCCCGTGGTCGTGGCCATCGCCCGACACCGTGGTAGGGCTGGGCGCGATCAGGGGCTGATCGTGCCCTTCGTCCGCCCGGGCGGCGCTGGCAGTGCTGCCGAGCGCCAGCAGGGTGGCCACCAGTAGCGCCAGGCCTCGGGTGCCGGGCGACCTCCGCAGCACCGCATTCGCGGTAGTTGGGTGTGCCATCACCGGCCGGCCGCCCCGGAGGGCGACCTCGACTTGTCCAAAATCTGCTCTCGGGCCGCGGCCAGGGACCGAAGCAAGGCTCCCAGCCGGGCCGGCTGGGCGACCAGGTCGGCGGAGATGCCTCGCTCCTCGAGCGAGGTGGACGCCACAGTCCCCACCGAGGCCAAAAAGACCCGGGACTCCAGGGCATTGTGAAGCTTGGGGGCCGAGCCGAGGTTCTCGGCCACCCGGAACAGGTTCCGCACCTGGGGGGCGCTGGTGATCACCAGGGCGTGCACCCGCCCGCCTGCGATCTCCCCGACCAGCTGCTCGGCCGGCCCCCGGTCCCGGGGGATCTCCCACCGGTAGGTGGCGAGCTCGACCACCCGGGCTCCCGTTGCCTCCAGCGGGCCGGTCAGCCCGGGCACCGGCTCGCCGTGGCGCTGCAGCGCGACGGTAGCGCCGGCGTCTACCTTGCCCGACATCCACTCCGAGATTTCCCGGGAGGTCTCGCCGGCGGGGATCCAGTCCGGCTGCAGCCCGTAGCCCCGGAGCGCGGTCGACGACTTCTGCCCCCGGGCGATTAGCCGGGCCCGGGACAGAACCGCCAGCAGAGGGTCCAACAGGCCGTGTCCCTCGGCGATCGAAAACCAGCGCCTGGTACCCACTCCGGTCAGGTGGACCGACCATGTTGCCGGTGCTTCCAGCACCTCGCGGGTCGCCTCGACCACCGGCCCCGGGTCCTCGACCTCGACCTCCTCGACCGTGGGGCCCACCAGCGGGGTACCTCCCCATCGCCGGATCAGGCGGGCGGTCTCGGCGGCCCGGCGGGCGGCAGGAACGCCGATCACCAGTCCGGCCAGTCCGTCCGGGTCCGGTTGTTCGGAATCGGTGCTCATCGCAGATCCCTCCATGGGAAAGTGGCAGTCCATTCTAGGGGCGGTCCCGGAGATGAAGCGCACAAGCGAATCGGCACAGGTCAGCCGCTACAATTTCCGAATGACTCTCGACGAGGCCCGGGCGCTCATGAACGAGTGGGTATCCAGCGAAGCCCTGCGGATCCACATGGAGTCGGTGGCGGTATGCGTCGGTGCCTACGCCGACCGGCTGGACCCCGGCGACGCCGAGCGCTGGCGGGTGGCGGCCCTGCTGCACGACTTCGACTACGAGCGCTTCCCGACCCTGGGCGACCACCCGTTTGTTGGGGTCAAGGAACTCCAGCGCCTGGGGGTGGACGAGGACATCCGCACGGCGATCCTGGGCCATGCCGACTTCAGCGGGGTTCCCCGGCAGACCCCGATGGCCAAGGCGCTGTACGCGTGCGACGAGCTGGCCGGCTTCATCGTCGCCTGCTGCAAGGTGCGTCCGAACGGGATAGCCGACCTGGAGCCCAAGAGCGTGCGCAAAAAGCTCAAGGACAAGGCTTTCGCCGCGGCGGTCAACCGGCAGGACATCACCCGGGGCATCGAAGAGCTCGGCCCGATCTGCGGAGAACCCGACCCCGCAGCTTTCGGTCCCCAGCACATCCAGACCTGCATCGACGCCATGCGGTCGGAGCGCGGGCGCCTGGGGATTTAGCGGGTCAGAGCTCTATCTGGATCTCGCCGTCCACCACCCGCAGCGGGAACGTGATGATCGGCTCGTCCGGCGGTCCGTCCAGCACCTCCCCGGTGGTGACGTCGAACTCCCCGTCGTGGCAGGCGCAGATGACGGTGGTCCCGCTCAGGTCCCCGTCGGAGAGCGAGCAGTGGGCGTGGGTGCAGGTGTCCTCGAAGGCGTAGTAGGAGTCCCCGACCACTGCGATCGCGATGATCTGGTCGTCCACCTCGAACGACTTGAGCTCCACATCCTCCAGGTCGGCGACCTTGGCGACGGTTACGAACTCCGGCATGAACCGATCCTCCTGTGCGCGTAGAACGGATCCTAGCGGGTAGGCGAATGCCTCTCCAGAGCTTTCTACGGGTAGCTGGCGGGCAGCTGCAAGGGACCGAGGACCTCGTTCCATTCCTCGGGGGTAAGGTCCTTGCGGGCCAGTCGCATGATCAGGTGGGCAAACCGCCGGTCCAGCGAGTTCAGATGGGCCAGCATGCCCAGACTCACCGGGTGGGTGGGCCGGTGTGTCACCCGGACCGGATCGCCCGCTCCCACGTCCCCCGGGCGGACTATCGAAAAGTAGGCGCCGGCACGGCCGGCCTCCCGGAACCGCCGGGGGAACTCCTTGTCGCCCATCTTGGCGCCCAGCTTCCAGCACGGCTCGCGGGGCTGGGTTACCTCCAGGAGCGCGCTGCCGACCGCCCAGCGCTCGCCGACCAGCGCATCGATGGCCGAGATGCCCTCGAGGGTCAGGTTCTCGCCAAAGGTGCCCGGCGGC
>DATLGP010000178.1:0-4988 GCA_035540395.1 Actinomycetota bacterium | reverse complement strand
GCAGCTCGGCGCACGAGGTCTCCCGGGTGCAACGGGAGCGCTCGGAAACCGAAGCGGCCCTGCTTCGGCTGCCCGCCGAAGAAGCCTTGCGCGAGCTGGCCGAGGCCCACGATCGGGCCGAATCCCTGCTGGCAGAGGCCGTGGATGCGCTGTCCGGTGCCGGGAAGCTGCTAAAGACCGCGGAGGCGCACGAGTCCAGGGTGAACGCGGAGTCCGGAGGCGACCAGTGGCTGGCGGCCGTGGAGTCCGGCCTCGACGCCCGAAAGCGGCTGGTGTCGGCGCTCGATTCGGCTGAACGCGAACGGTCAGATATAGAGAGTGCCTTTCGTTCGGGCGAAGCACAGCTGCCGGCGTTGCAGGAGGCGCTCAGGACCGCCGAAGCGCTGGTGACCTCCACGCGCACCCAGGAGCATGAGCTACAGCAACGGCATGCTGCGCATCTGCTTCGCCTCGACCTGGCGGAGGGCGACCCGTGTCCGGTGTGTGACCAGCCGGTGACGTCAGTTCCGCAGTCCCTGCCGCTTCCCGCGCTTAGCGCCGCCCACGGGCAGGTCGAGCGGGCCGAGGCGGAGCTAAGGTCCTCACGAGCCGCTTTCGAGGCCGCAGCGACCACTCAGGCCCGAACGGGGGAGCGGATGCGCCTGGCGGCCGAGAACGCTGAGCGGCTGCAGTCGGAGCTGGACCAGGCCAACAACCTGCTGTTCGAGCTGGCGCCCGGTGTAAATGACGTTGGCTCCGAGCTCGCCCGTCGCCGGGCGGAGTTGCAGGAAGCCCGCCGGGAAGCGGCCGAGGCGCGCCGGGCTCGAGACTCCGCCGACCTGCGGGAGCGCAGAGCCCGCGAGGAGCTGGACCGCCAGGCGCAGAGGTGGCGCGACGTTACCCACCTGCTCAGCCACACCTGCGGCCTGCTCGGCATGACCACCTTTTCCACGGAAGGCGAGGGCCTGTGGGACTCGGCCAAGCGAGTGATCGAGACGGGAACCCGCAGGATCGAGGAGCTCGCCCGGCGAACGGCGCAGCTGGAGAATGCCGCGCTGATTGCGGCTCAGACGGTCGGCAGCTTTCGAACCCGCTTTTCCGCCGGCACCGAGGACCAGGCATCGGACGTGCTGGCGCGGGCCAGGAGCGAAGTGACCCGGCTGGAACTGAAAATCGAAGAACTGCAGGCCGCGCTGCGCAGGCGCACCGAGGTCGAAGGCATTTTGACGGCCCTGGTGGCGCGCCGCGGGCGCCTGGAGCGGCTGATAGCCGACTTCGCAGATTCCAAGTTCACCGCCTTCCTGCTGGACGAGCAGCGCCGCCTTCTGTCGAGGATCGGATCCGAGAAGTTCCACGAGCTCACCGGCTACTACACCTTTGACGAGGCCGGTCAGTTCCAGGTAGTCGACGAAAGAACCGGTCTCACCCGCAGCCCCGAGACGCTTTCGGGCGGTGAGACCTTCCTCGCCTCGCTGTCGCTGGCGCTTGCCCTGTCGGAGGCCGTCGCCCTGGAAGGCGGAAGGTTGGGCTGCTTCTTCCTGGACGAGGGATTCGGGTCGCTGGACCAGGAGAGCCTGGACCTTGCGCTCGAGGGCATCGAAACCCTGGCCGACCCCGGCCGGCTCATCGGCCTCATATCGCACGTCCCAGGGGTGCAGGCACGGCTGGAGGACCTGATAGTTCTGGAACGCCTGGCGGACGGGAGCACCGAGGTGGCCCAGCACGAGGGACCGCTCGGCTACGCATCGATGCTGATCTGAGGGCGCCGGTCGGTTCGGCGGCACCGGGAAGCGGCGGCCGATCCGAGGAGACCGGGCCGACGAGGGACGAGCGCATAGAATCCGGGATCGGGGTTCAGAAGTAAAAGAAGAGGCCCCACCGTTCCTGAACACCGAATACCCGTGACACGAACCCCACCAGCGGGCCCACGTCCTGCAGCATGCCCAGGCCGCTTTCTGGGGTCACGTGACGGAACGAGCCGACCCGGGTGAGCCGTCCGGTGGCGGGCGGCTCCAGCGAAGCGATCAACAACTCCGACTCGCTGGGCGGCGATGCCGGGTCCTGACGGCTGTGCATCGCCGAAACCGGGATACGTATCCGGTCGATGCGCGAGGCGGGAGACAGGTCTGCGATGAGCTCGCCCAGCCCGGCCGGCAGGTCCGCCACCAGGTCCCTGGTGCGAGCCGGGTCGGAGTTCACCATCAGGTCGTAGACCGCACGGGCCTCCGCGCTCAAACCGTCGGGCTCCCGTTCGTCGTAGGCGTCCATCAGCGCGTCCTCCTCGGGGCCGAGGTAGCCTGCCAGGAACTCGGTCACCGCCCTGCCGGCTCGCGGGTCCGGGCTCCACTCGTCGGTTATCCCGCCCGGCGCATTCACCTGGCCGGTGGTGACCCCCTGCAGCAGATGCACCAGGTCGAAGTACGTTCCGACCGTGACCAGCTCCAGGACCTTGTCCTGGATGTCCGGTTCCTCCTCCATGGCCACCAGGCTGAAAGCCGCTCCGAACGAGAACGTCAGGACCAGCACCCGGTCGCCGGTATGGTCGTGGAGGTGTTCGATGCTCTGGCGGATCCGGGCGGTATCGCCCCGGTCCAGCCGGTGCTCTCCGAGCTCGAGGTAGGGGGCGAGCACGGTGCGGCCCATCCGGTTCAGCGCCTCGGAGATCTGGACCACGCGGGTGTCCAGCGGGCCTCCGGCGGCAACGCCGTGCACCAGGACCACGCCGGGCATCGTCGAGCGCCCCTCGTAGAGCTCGGCTCGTCCGTCCGGCAGGCTGATGGTCGAAACCCGAGGGTCGGGGGTGGCGCTCAGCAGCCTGACCGGAGTCAGCAGGTCGCTGAGCAGCAGAACCGCCTTGGAAGTGCTCTTTACCACCGGGATGGAGGCGCCGGCGGACAGGGCGAGCGCCAGTATCAAGCCGGCGCGGCGCACCGCCCTACTCCTCTTCGAGCCGGACCAGGTCTTCGTAGCTCTCCCGGCGGATCATCAGGCGGGCATCGCCATCCCGCACGGTCACCACGGCGGGACGGGGCTTGCGGTTGTAGTTGGAGGCCATCGAGTAGGTATATGCACCGGTGGCCGGCATCCCAACCAGGTCTCCCCGCTGCACCGAACCGGGCAGGGACACCGCCTCGGCCAGCAGGTCTCCCGACTCGCAGTGCATGCCGGCGAGGGTGACGGTGAGGTCGGCCTCCTCGCCGGCCTTGTTGGCGAGGATCGCCCCATACCGGGCCTGGTAGAGCGCCGGGCGGATGTTGTCGCTCATCCCGCCGTCCACCGACACGAAGACCAGGTCCTCGGACTGTTGCTTGATCGTGCCCACCGAGTACAGGGTCACCATGGCGTTGCTGATCAGCCAGCGTCCCGGCTCGAAGCAAAGGTGGGGCATGTCCATCCCGTTCGCCGCGGCCGCCCTGCGGGCGGTGGAAACCACCATCTCGCCGAGGGCCCTGACGTCGAACGGACGATCCCCGGCCACGAAGGGAACCCCGAACCCCCCGCCCAGGTTAAGCTCGGGAAACTCGATCCCGAACTCGGCTCTCACCTTCGCCAGAAATTCGAACAGTACCTCGGTCGCCTCCTGAAACGGATCCGGCGAAAAAATGTTGCTGCCGATGTGGACGTGCAGGCCCCTCAGCTCCAGATGGGGATGGGCATTGGCCCGGACGATGGCCTGGCGAGCCGCCCCGGTCTGGATCGGCAGCCCGAACTTCGACTCGTGGTGGCCGGTCTGGATGTGGACGTGGGTGTCGGTAGTCACCCCCGGGTTTACCCGCAGGAAGACCGGTTGCCGGCGCCCGGCCTTCCGGGCCAGGGTGCCGATGCGCTCGATCTCCTCGAGGTTGTCCACGGCAATCCGCCCGATTCCGGCATCCACTGCTGCCTGCAACTCCGAATCCAGCTTGTTGTTGCCGTGCATCACCATTCGGGCCGCCGGGAAACCGGCGGAGAGCGCGGTGAACAACTCCCCTCCGGATGCCACGTCGAGGTGAAGGCCGTGCTGGCCGGCCAGCCGGCAAATGGCCTTGCTGAGGAACGCCTTGGCGGCGTAGTAGATGGTGGCTCCTTGGAACGAGGCCAGAACCGAGCCGGCACGGTCGACGAAGGTCCGCTCGCAGAACACCAGCAGAGGGGTTCCGAAGCGCTCCGCCAGCTGAACGGTGTCGCAGCCGCCGATCTCCAGGTGTCCCTGCTTGTTGATATCTGCGGTGTTGGGAAGCGCCGCCTGCAGGTCTTCGACGGCGCTCACATGCTCTCCGGCGCGTCGACACCAAGCAGGTCCAGCGCGTTGGCCAGGACCTGACGGGTCCCCTCCACCAGCCACAGGCGGGCCCGGCTGAGCTCGGCGTCGTCGCTCAGTACCCGGCAGTCCCGGTAGAAGGCACTGAACAACGAGGCGAGGGCCTGTGCGTAATGGGTGAGGCGGTGGGGCGCCCGAAGGCGGGCGGAATCCTCGATGAGGTCCGGGAACTCGGCCAGCTTGCGGATCAGCGTCGACTCCGCGTCGTGGGTCAACAGGCTGAAGTCGGCATCTTCTGCCGCCGCCGGGTCAACTCCGTGTTCCCGGGCATTGCGCATGATCGAGCAGGTGCGGGCGTGCTGGTACTGCACGTAGTAGACGGGGTTTTCCTGCGACTCCGATTTCACCAGGTCCAGGTCGAAGTCGATGGTTGCGTCGATGCTGCGGCTGACCAGGGTGAAGCGGGCGGCGTCGACCCCCACTTCGTTGATCAGCTCGTCAATGGTGACGATGGTTCCCGCACGCTTGCTCATCTTCGCCGCCTCCCCGCCCGAGATGAAGTTCACCAGCTGCTGGAGCATTATCTCCACCGGCTGGGTGAGACCGAGCGCCCTGGCAACCGCCTGCAGCCCGGCAACCTGGCCGTGGTGGTCGGCGCCCCACACGTACATGACCCGGTCGAACCCCCGGGAGACCTTGTCGATCAGGTAGGCGACATCGGCGGCCAGATAGGTGGGGGCCTGCCCATCCGAGCGCACCAGGACCTGGT
>DATLGP010000177.1:0-5095 GCA_035540395.1 Actinomycetota bacterium | reverse complement strand
TATAACCAGATCCAGGAGCTCACCAGCCGTATCCGCACCCGGGCAAAGGGTCTGTGAACAACTCTGCCGGGTTCTCGCCCGCAGCAGACGCACCCCGGTTATCCGCTTTCGTCCCCCATCCGGCTCACAGGCCGAAGTCCTTCAATCAGGCGTAGGGGGACGGTTATCAACATTTCCACTGTGCTTACTACTACAACTACGTATTTACCTAAAGGACCCCGCGAAACAAAGGCCGGGGGATAACCCACAGCTTTTGTCACCCGCAACATTTACCCTCACCAAGCAGGAGGTAATCGTGCAGATCGAATGTGAAAAGGAAGCACTCCTGGACATAAGCCAGGCGGCTCTGCGGGTCGTGTCCCCAAGAGCGAACACACCGGTGCTCGGTGGTGTACGAGTGACCGCAGATGCCGAAGGCCTCGAGCTCGCGGCATCCGATCTTGAAACCTTCATCACCGTGAGGGGCCGGTGCTCGGTGATCGAGGAAGGTTCCATGGTCATTCCTGGCCGTCTTTTCGGCGAGATCCTGAGAAGCCTTCCGAGCGGCAGGGTAGTTCTGTCCGGCGGGGAGTCGGGCGCAAGGATTGAAGGAGGCCGGGCCGAGTTCCAGGTTTCCACCTTCCCGGTGGCGGATTTCGCACGGCCCCCCAGCGGAGAGGTGGGAGAAGCGTGCCGAGTAGACGCTGCAGAGCTGGCGAGGGCCCTGCGGCAGGTGGGCCGTGCCGCTTCCACCGACGAAGGTCGGCCGGTCCTCACCGGAGTGCTGTGGGTTATCGATGGTGACACGCTGCGGGTAGTTGCCACCGACAGCTACCGGCTGGCCATTGCCGAGGTCGTGGCGAAGGAAGGACCGCGTGAGGGCCAGGCGATCATCCCGAACCGGGCGCTTGCCGAGTTCGGCAGACATCTGGTGGGAAGCTCGGAGAACGACGTGGCAGAGGTGAGGCTGGGTCAGTCGCAGGCGGTTTTGACGGCGGGCAAGGTGCAATTGGTCACGCGATTGATCGAAGGCGAGTTTCCGAACTGGCGCCGGCTGCTTCCCGAGGTGCAGCGCAACCGGCTCGAGGTGGACAAAGAGGAGTTCGGCGCGGCGGTTGCCAGAGTCGGGCTGGTGGCGCAGTCAAACACCCCGGTGAAGTTCCACCTGGGCAAGGAGGTCCAGCTGACGGCGGCCGAGAGCGGAGTAGCCGAGGCGGCGGAAACCGTCGAGGGTGCCACCTATACCGGTGACCCGATGGTGACCGCCTTCAATCCGAGGTTTTTCAGCGACGGTCTGGAGGGTGTTGAGGGCAAAAAGGCGGTACTGCAACTCACCGAACCGACCAAGCCGGCCACGCTGAGCGCCGAGGACCAGCCGAACTTCACCTACCTGGTGATGCCGGTGAGGCTGCCTAACTGACCCCGCCGGCCGGATGGGCAATTGGAGGTTAGCCGGATCGAGTTGATCGACTTCCGAATCTTCGAGGCTGCGTCGGCGGGCCTCGACCCGGGGTTCAACCTGATCGTGGGAAGAAACGGCCAGGGTAAGACCAGCCTTTTGGAAGCGGTTTACTGCCTGTCGGCGCTTGGGTCGCACCGGGCGCCCACGGCCGGTTCGATGATCCGGCATGGACAGGACCGAGCGGTGATCCGGGCCAAAGCCACGAGCAGCGGCAGCAACATGGAGGTCGACGCCGAGGTGGTGCGAGGGGGCGGAGTCAGAGTGTGGGTGAACAAGCAGCGGGTCGGTAGGGGAGGAAGGGACCGCACGGTGGCCGCCATCCTATTCTCGCCGGAGGACCTGGACCTGATAAAGGGAGGCCCGGAGCAACGCAGACGGTTCCTCGACCAGGCGGCAGTGCGGGTACGCCCGGTGACCACCACCGACCGCCAGGAATTCGAAAAGGCCCTGCGCCAGCGCAACGGGGTTTTGAAGGCGGCCAGAAACAATCCGCGGGCACTGAAACAGCTCGAGGTGTGGACCGAGCAGTTGGCGTCGGCCGGCGCAGCGGTGGTCGCCAACCGGCTCCAGGCACTGGCCCAGCTGGTCAGCCCGATCCGCCGGCGCTACCGCGAGCTGGCCGCGGCCGAGCCCCCACAGCTTCAGTACCAGGCCAGCTGGACCGACGATTCGCCGCCGACCGACCGCGAGCGGATCGCGGCGATGCTCCTGGAGAGGATGGCATCCACCCAAGGCCGGGACCTTGAGGCCGCCAGCACATTGACAGGCCCCCACCGTGACGACCTGCTGATCGAGCTGGCCGGTAGCGGCGCCCGGCTGTACGCGTCGCAGGGGGAGCAAAGAAGCCTGGCGCTCTCGTTGCGTTTGGCAGAGCGAGACGTTGCAGCCGACGTTCACGGCGAGGAGCCGATCCTCCTGCTGGACGACGTTTTCTCCGAGCTGGACCAGTACCGCCGGAACCGCCTGGGAGAGCTTGTGTCGACATCGGGACAGACCATCGCCACCGCGACGTCGGCGGAGTCGCTTCCGCTAAAGGGCGGGCGGACTCTGGTGGTGGAACAAGGGAAGTTGTCCGAAGGTGAGTGAGGACCCGGCCCGGCTGAAGGGCACTCTCAGCGCGCTGGCCCGCAGTTGGGGCCTGGAGAGCCCGGTGGAGACCGCCCGCATCTTCTCTTCCTGGGAGCAGATTGTCGGCCCCGAGGTGGCCGCCCGCTGCCGGCCCACATCGCTAAAGGGCGGAGTGCTCAAGGTAAGAACCGAGTCGGCGGTGTGGGCATCGGAGTTCCGGTACCTGTCGGCCGACGTCATCAGGCGGATCAACGCCGAGCTGGGCAAACAATTGGTGACCGAGATAAAACCGTGGGTGAAGGCCGGGGTGGGGGAGAATGGGCCCATGCGCAAGCGACCACCGCAAGCCCCCGCCGCGACCACCAGGGGGAACGCGCAGATGGCCCGGGAGGCCGCCGAGATTGCCAGCACGATAAAGGATCCGCAGCTCGCCGAGGCCTTGCAAAAGGCCCTTCTCGCATCCAAGATCAGTCAAAGGGGCGGGGGCTGAAGTGGTATACTCAAGGGGTTCGCGCAGGGCTGATAAATCGTCCTCGCACCCCCAACCCCAACCCTTGAGGCGGCCATTCGTGAGCAGCGTTCCCAGGCAGCTCGCGTCCATCCCACCGCAGGGTGACGGCAGCCGCGCGCGGCGCGCGGGCGCCCATCGTCGATACACGGGGAGGTATGCGAACTGAGCACCACCGCTTCAGCTCCTAGGAAGGCAGACATGAGCAGTTACACCGGTCAGGACATCACCGTCCTGAAAGGGCTGGCCGCCGTCCGGCGCCGGCCCGGAATGTACATCGGTTCCACCGGCCCCCGCGGCCTTCACCACCTGGTTTACGAGATTGTCGACAATGCGGTCGATGAGGCACTGGCCGGCTACTGCGACCACATCGACGTCATAATCCACCCCGACAACTCGGTAACGGTTAAAGACAACGGGCGCGGCATCCCCATCGACCCCCCGCGCGGCGAACGCCGCTCGGCGGTCGAGGTCGTCCTGACCGAACTGCACGCCGGCGGCAAGTTCGGCGGCAAGGGCTACGCGGTCTCGGGCGGCCTCCACGGCGTGGGTGTCTCGGTCGTCAACGCCCTGTCCAGCAAGCTCCAGGTCGAGGTGGCCCGCGACGGCGCACTGCACGTGGCGGCCTTCGCCCGGGGCAAGACCACCCAGTCGCTGACCAGGGTCAAGTCGCTCAGCAAGGCCAAGACCGGCTCCGCGGTCACCTTCTGGCCGGACCCGGAGATTTTCACCGAGACCACCGAGTTCGACTACGACACCATTGCCCGCAGGCTGCGCGAGCTGTCCTACCTGACCGGGGTCGAAATCGTGTTCACCGACGAGCGAACCGGCAAGTCCGAGACCTACAAGGCCACCGGCGGGCTGGCCGACTTCGTCAAGAGCCTGAACACCGGCCGGGAGACGCTCCACAAGATCATCCGCCTCCAAGAAGCCGGCGAGGGACGTGAGATGGAGGTGGCGCTGGTGTGGAACACCTCGTTCACCGAGTCGATCCACTCCTTCGCCAACACCATCAACACCCATGAGGGCGGCATGCACGAAGAGGGGTTCCGCAAGGCGCTCACCAACGTGGTGAACCGGTACGTGCGGGCCAAGGGTCTGGCCAAGGAAAAGGACCTTTCGCTGGAGGGTGGAGACATCCGGGAGGGTCTGGTGGCCATCATCTCGGTCAAACTGCGCGAGCCGCAGTTCGAGGGTCAGACCAAGACCAAGCTCGGCAACTCCGAGATGCGCTCGTTCGTCGAGACGGCGGTCAACAAGAACCTGGGCGACTGGCTGGAGGAGCACCCCACCGAGGCGAAGAAGATCGTTGCCAAGGCGCAGCAGGCGGCCCGGGCCCGGATGGCGGCCAAAAAGGCCCGGGACATCACCCGCAAGTCTGCGTTCGAGGGGGGAGGCCTTCCCGGCAAGCTGGCCGACTGCGCTTCCCGGGACCCGTTCATGTCCGAACTGTTCATCGTCGAGGGTGACAGCGCAGGCGGCAGCGCCAAGGGCGGTCGGGATCGTGAGTTCCAGGCCATCCTGCCCATCCGCGGCAAGATCCTGAACGTCGAGAAGGCCCGGCTCCACAAGATCCTCGAGAACAAAGAAGTCCTGGCCCTCATCACCGCCATCGGCACCAGCATCGGCGAGGAGTTCAACATCGAAAAGGCCAGGTATCACAAGGTGTGCCTGCTGGCAGACGCCGACGTGGACGGCCAGCACATCACGACACTGCTTTTAACCTTTCTCTTCCGCTACATGCCCGGGCTGATCGACGCGGGGTACGTCTACCTGACCACGCCGCCGCTGTACAAGACGACCATCTCCGGCAAGAAGCACTACGTGTTTTCCGACGAGGAGCGCGATGCCCTAAGAGCCGCGCACCCCGAAAAGAAGCTGAGCTTCAACCGGTTCAAGGGGCTGGGAGAGATGCCGGCCGAGGAACTGTGGGAAACCACCATGAACCCCGACACCCGGATTCTCAAGCGGGTCCAGATGGAGGACGCGGCGCTGGCCGACGAGATCTTCTCGATCCTGATGGGAGAAAACGTCGAGTCCCGCCGGGACTTCATCACCAAAAACGCCCGCTACGCGAC
>DATLGP010000176.1:0-1549 GCA_035540395.1 Actinomycetota bacterium | reverse complement strand
GCCGAGGATCGGCCCTACTCCCGCCCGGGGGAGCGATCGCCCGGTAGAGGTGCCCCGGGGCGGACCTCCGGTAGAGCCCCGGACCGCCGCCCGCCTTCCGATGCCGGTTTGCCGGAACGTTCCCCGCGGGCCGGCTCCGATGCCCCGGCCGGCAAGAAGTTCGACCCGAACCGTCCGCGCGACACCCGGGTTTCCCAGGCTCGACCCGAACCCAAGCGCCGCCTGGCCGCCGACGAAACCTTCGGTCTGCCCAAGCCATGGATCGTGGAGATCCAGGAGCTGTCCCGTCCCGGCACGGGCCCGAAGGTGGCCGAACTCATCTCCAAGGCGCTCGAGCAGTTCGCCGAGGAGGACTACGAACAAGCCGCCCGTCTCGCCGCGGAGGCTAAGGCCAACGCCCTTCGTTCCCCCCGGATCTCGGAGCTGCTGGGGCTGTCTCTGTACCACCTGGGCAAGTGGAAAGAGGCTCTCAGCGAGCTACTTGCGTTCCGCCGGTTGACCAACTCCGTGGAGCAGAACCACGTGATCGCCGATGTCTACCGGGCGCTGGGACGTCCCGACCGGGCGCTGGAAACCACTGCAGAGGTCTCCCAGGGCGACGTCGAACCGGAAGTCTGGGTGGAGACGATGATTGTTGCTGCCGGGGCTCTCGGCGACAAGGGCGACTTCAACCGCGCTATCACCATGCTCGCCCGGGCGGATCCCGGAACGGGACCCGTCGAGCCGTACTTCCTGCGCCACTGGTATGCCCGGGCGGACCTGCTGGAGCGCGCCGGTCGCAGGGAAGAGGCCCGAAACCTGTGGCGGCGGATAGTTGCCGAGGACCCGGAGTTCTTCGACGCCGAGGAGCGGCTGGCCTCCGTCTAGCCCGCCGCTTGACCGCGTGCGGCTTTTCGAAGATCGGAGCCGTCCGGGCCGTTCGGTCAAGCCAGGCGCAGGCGCCTCGCGGGCCCGGACCACCGCGCTCGGGGGCCCGGACGCCGCACGAAAGCTTCCTCACGCCGGTAGACGGCCCTCACACGGCTTGCCCCACGACCAGGCTTTGCGGCCCGGCCAGAGGCTTGTGGTCTGAGAACTTCCAGCCGCTCTCTGTCAGCCACTGCCGGGCCTCCTCGACGCTGTACACGTCGCCGTCGCGCAGATGTACTGCGAACTCTCCGGCCATCAGCGCGGCATGTACCGGTTGCGTATGGGTTGCATCGGTCCAGAAGTCGGCCAGCAGCACTACCGATCCGGCCGGAGCCACCTTGCGAATCCGCTTCAAAACCTCGACGTTGGTTTTCGGCGACCAGTAGTGCACGAGGTTGGCCAGGAGGAACAGGTCATAGCCGGAGGGCAGCTCCTCGGTCATGAGGTCTGCCGCCACCACGTCTATCCGAGATTGAAGTCCTGCATCGGCCACCCTCTCCCGGGCCATTGCGGCAACGGTAGGTAGGTCGAGTACCGTGGCGGCCAGGCGGTCGTGCTTTCGGGCCAGTGCAATCGACCAGGAGCCGGTTCCTCCCCCGATGTCCAACAGACGCCGGTGATCCGAGAGGTCCACCGCCTG
>DATLGP010000175.1:0-10514 GCA_035540395.1 Actinomycetota bacterium | reverse complement strand
AGGTCCGGGGCGGCCTGCCGGGTCAACGGGCTCGTCCGGCCAGACCGACCGGCATCGCGGATCTGCCGGAGGGAAACGTCGATCCTGGGGCACCGTGGGGCACGAACAGGCCCTTGAACTCGGAAACCATGCGAGGGCGCTCGGGGGCTCGGACAGGCTTTTGGTCCCGCGAACTCGCCTCGGGCTGCTCCTCAACCGCGATGAGCTCGAACCAGACCACCTTCCCGCCGGCGACCGGGAACGATCCCCAGGCTGCGGACAGCGAGTCGACGATGACCATTCCCCGGCCGGTGGTGGCGGTTTCAGAGTAGCTGCGCACGACTGGTAACGCCGGGCTGGCGTCCTGCACCTCCACCCGCAGGGTGCGGTCATTCAAGAGCAGGGTCAGGATGGCGCCCTCACCACCGTGAAGAATTGCGTTGGTCACCAGCTCGCTGATCAGCAGGATCGCGTTGTCGACCAGGTCAACCTGACCCCACACCTGCAGCTGATTCTTGGTGAAACGGCGTGCTTCACCAATTCCAGTCGAAACCGGAAGAATGTCCAATCGAGCTTCTAAGTCACGCACTATAGAGATCCCGATCCGGGGGGTGCGTCCCGCCACCTGCTGCCAGGCACTGTTCGTTCAAGTATTCTTTGCGTTCGACAAACGATGGCGGGGCGGACCATCAAATACCTTACGGAGGAAGCCTATCAGCCAGCCCTACTCGGCTGCTGTAGCCAGCTCCAGTTTCTTCGCTTGAGTTGGGTCGATCCGAACGCCGGGGCTCATGGTTGAGGATACCGCCATCGATTTGATGTACTTGCCCTTGGATGCCGACGGCTTGGCCCGCAGGATCTCGTCCACCACCGTGAGGTAGTTCTCCGCCAGGTCTTCAACCGGAAACGAGGCCTTGCCGATGACCGCGTGGACGTTGGCCTGACGGTCGGTTTTGTATTCGATCTTTCCGGCCTTGAACTCCCTGACCGTCTTTGCCACGTCGGTGGTCACCGTTCCCGACTTGGGGTTCGGCATAAGGCCGCGGGGGCCCAGGATCTTGCCCAGCCGCCCCACCACCGGCATCATGTCCGGGGTTGCGATGGCGATGTCGAAGTCGGTCCAGCCCTTCTCGATGCGTTCGGCCAGGTCCTTGTCGCCCACGACGTCGGCCCCCGCCTCCTCGGCCTCCCGAGCCCTCTCGGCCTGGGCGAACACGGCAACCCGCATCTTCTTACCGGTGCCCTTGGGAAGACTGACGGTCCCGCGAACCTGCTGGTCCGCTTTACGGACGTCCAACCCGAGGAGCATGCTCAGCTCCACGGTCTCGTCGAACTTTGCTGCGGCCATGTCCTTGACGAGCTGCAGCGCCTCCGCCGGCTCGTAGAGCTTGGACCGGTCGTACTTGGCTGCCGCGCCGGTGTACCGCTTGCCCTTGTTGCTCATGAAGATTTTCCTCCTGGTCGAAGAACCCGGGCACCCTGCCGCGAGCTTCTCCTGCCCTATAGCCGTAGATGGTGGATCGGGAGCACCGGCGGCGCGCCCTATCCTGGTGCGGCCCTGACGGGCTGCCTAGGCTACGGTGATTCCCATCGAGCGGGCAGTGCCCTCGATGATTTTTGCTGCTGCTTCGACGTCGGTGGCGTTCAAGTCCGACATCTTCGCTTCGGCAATGCTGCGGATCTGCTCCGGAGTGACCGTCCCGACCTTGGTGCGGTTGGGCTCAGCCGATCCCTTGTCCACCTTGGCCGCCTGGCGCAGCAGGTTGGCGGCCGGGGGCGACTTCAGGATGAAGTCGAACGATCGGTCGTCGTAGATCGTGACGACTACCGGAACCACGGTGCCCTGCTGGGAAGCGGTCTTCTCATTGTACTGGCGGACGAAATCCATGATCGCCACGCCGTGGGGACCGAGTGCGGTGCCCACGGGGGGTGCCGGAGTGGCCTGCCCGGCCGGAATCTGCATCTTCGCGACGGCCAGCACTTTCTTCTTCTTTGCCATTGGTATCCGTTCCTTACTAGCTAGAGACTTTTACTGAGCCGGTTAGAGCTTCGCGACCTGCTCGAATGAGAGCTCGACCGGAGTCTCCCGGCCGAACACGTTCACGAGCACCTTGAGCTTGGACTGGTCCACGTTGATCTCGGAGATGGTCCCGGTGAAGTTGGAGAACGGCTCGGTGACCACCCGCACGCTCTCACCCTCCTCGAACTCCAGGCGCGGCTTCAGCTTCTCCACCGGCTTGACCCTGAGGATCTTCTCCACCTCTTTGGGAGCCAGCGGAATGGGCTTGGCCCCCGAACCGACGAAACCGGTCACTCCCGGGGTGTTGCGGACGACGTACCAGGAGTCGTCCTCCAGGTACATACGCACCAGAAGGTAACCCGGGAAGACCTTCTTCTGGACGACCTGCTTCTTGCCGCCCTTGAACTCCATGACGTCCTCCATGGGGATGACGACCTCGAAGATCTTCTCCTCCATGTTCATGGAGTTGATACGGGTCAGGATGCTGCCCTTGACCTTGTTCTCATAGCCGGCGTAGGTGTGGACCACGAACCAGTCCCCCGGCCGCTCGCTGAACGGCATCTCGAAGTCGTGCTCGCGAGCCGCCGCCCCGCCGTCGTCCTCTTCTTCCTCTTCCGCTTCATCCGCCGAGTCGGCCTGAGCCTCGGCCGCGACCGGGTCGGAGGCAGCCTCGCCGTTCAAGACAGACACCCGGCCATCCTCGTCGCCTGCCGGTTCATCCGTCACAGCAAGACTTTGATCTTCAGCCAAATTACCTGCCTCCTCGTTCGATCAGCATCAGGACTCCCCTGAGAGCCACGTAATCGATACCAGCAATCACAACCATGAAGAAAATCACAGTTACCAGAACCACCATGCTGTAGGTGATCACCTCCGGCCTGGTGGGCCAGGCCACCCGGCCCAGCTCACCTCTGACTTCCTTCAGGAAGGTCAGAGGTTTGGTGCGTTTACGGCTGGGAGCGGTAGGGGCACGCTTCAAGCGGTCGGCGGCACCTTCCCGCTTTTTCATCATCCGCTTCATTTCGCGGTTTACGCCCGGCCCCGTTCCGTCGGTCCCCGGCTCGTCGGTCTTTACCGCTTTGGCAGAACCTTTGGCTCCCCGGTCGGCTTTGGCAGTGGCAGTGGCTCCCCGCGCCGTACGGCCGGCGGGCTTGGCCGAGGGCTTGGCTGCTGCCTTTGCCGGCTTGGCCCCCGACTTGTCTCCGGGCTTGGCAGCAGCGCGCCCCGAAGACCGGGACGAGGAGCGGTTAGCCGAACCGGCAGCCCTGCCCGCGGACTTGGTGCCGCCGCGGGGCGCGGTCTTGGCGCGGCTGGCCGGCCTGGAACCTCCCGAAGGCTTTACCGCCTCCTTGCCCTGCTTGTCGCCTTCTGTTGCCATGACTTGAGACTCCGAGTATGGGATTGATTGGACCCGGCAGGCCCGGAGGGACTTGAACCCCCAACCCCCGGTTTTGGAGACCGGTGCTCTGCCAATTGAGCCACGGGCCTAACGAACGGCACACAGCAGTGCCCGTGCAACCGAATAAGTATAGGTGATGGATCGCTCCCTGCGACAAGCCGGGAAGATTCGCAAGCTTCCGGCTTCTCATATAGATCCTAGTCCAGACGGCAAGAAGGGGCGCCGAAGCGCCCCTTCTTGATGTCTGCCGCTGTCAGACAGCGGTGCGGTTGAACCTGCCTACGATCGTGACCAGGACTCCTGCGATGACTACTGCAGTACCGAGGGTGGCTACGTATCCGTAGATGCTCTCGGAGAGTGCGCCTGCCAGGAAGTAGGCGACGAGACCGCCGGTGGCACCGAGAACGACATCCCACAACATGCTGGAATCCTTGAGAAAGACCCCCTTGATGAAGATGCCGGCGGCGATACCGAGGACCACTGCGGCGAGAACTTCCATTCGAAACCTCCTGCTTTGTCGGGCTCCTCCCCCGGCCGGCGGCCGGAGCGTTTCCCGATTTCCGTGCCTGCTAGGACGCCGGATCGACAGGTAAGTTACAAAAGGACAATTCCCCGAGGCGCGCCCTAGGCCACCCGGACCCCGCCCAGCCGGTGGCGGCGCGACCTGCCCAGCAGGACTGCACCGGCCACAAAGGCCAGACCCAATGCCGACCCGGCGGCCACCCGATGCTCGCCGATCGGGGCGGTGACCGTCTCTATCTGCCTGCGAGCCTGGGCAAGCGCCGCCCGCCGGCGTGCCGACTCGGCTACCCGCTCGGTCACGGCACCCAGCAGCCACGCCGGCGGCCGGATGTCGACGGCGGCCAGCGAGGCCAGCCCCGCCTGAAGTGTCCGGTACTCCGCCAGCTCGGCACGGCAGCCGGCACAAGCTTCAAGGTGCCCGAGCACCTTGTCTGAAAAGGTTTCCTGGTCAAATGCCGGGAAGTGGTCCCGGGCCTCTGTGCATTCCATTGTCTTAGCCTGCTCCCTCATTCCGCCGCCAGTTCCTCATGCAGCAACTTTCTGAGCTTTTGACGAGCCCGGTGCAGCCTGACCCGGGCCGTCCCCTCCTGAATTTGAAGCTGCTCCGCTATCTCGTCAAATCCGAGGCCGTAAACGTCCTTCATAACGACCACCGTCCGGTAGTCGATAGGCAACGAAGCGATTGCCGAATCAAGCCTCACCCGAAGCGAGCGCTGCTCCGCAGTCACCGCCGGGTCCGACGCGTCGGCGGCGGGCAGAAGGCTCCAGTCCTCCGGCTCCATCCGTACTTCGACGTTTCGGCGGGATCTGCGACGCAGCAACGTGATTGCGACGTTGGAGGTAACTCGATAGAGCCAGGTAGAAAACTTGGCGTCTCCCCGGAACTGCTTGATGACTCGCAGGAGCTTGATGAAAACATCCTGCGTGACCTCGGCAGCATCTTCGGGGTTGCCCACGATCCTCAGTGAAAGCGAGTACACAGAAGCGTGGGTCAAACGGATCAGCTCCTCAAACGCGGCTTGGTCGCCCTCTTGGCAAGATTTGATGATGCTGTCGGGGACGTCCAAAGTGGTTGCCTACGGCTGAGACGCCAAGAGCGCCCCGTAAGTTACAGGGCGCTCCAGGCTGGATCGGTGGATTTTCGGTTGTCTTGAGCTAAGGCGGGAGCCTCCGCACCCGGGGAGGCCGGCTATCTGGTCTCCCGGTGAGCGGTGTGAAGCCTGCACCACCTGCAGTACTTGCGCAGCTCCATCCGGCCCTGCTGCTTCTGGCGGTTCTTGGTGGTGATGTAGTTGCGGCGTTTGCACTCCTGGCACGCCAGAGTTACATGGGGCCGCTTGTCGCTCTTGGCTGCCATTTTCTCTACCGTCCCTACTTGATGATTTTGGTCACACGGCCGGCGCCGACGGTCCGGCCACCCTCACGGATGGCGAACTGCAGGCCCTCGTCCATGGCGATGGGCTGGATCAACTCAACGTGCATGACCGTGTTGTCGCCCGGCATGACCATCTCGATGCCCTCCGGAAGCGTTACCGCCCCGGTGACGTCGGTGGTACGGAAGTAGAACTGCGGCCGGTAGTTGTTGAAGAACGGCGTGTGGCGGCCGCCCTCGTCCTTGCCCAGCACGTAGACCTGGGCGTCGAACTGGGTGTGCGGGGTGATGGATCCCGGCTTCGCCAGAACCTGCCCGCGCTCCACGTCGTCCTTGCCGATGCCTCGCAGCAGGGCGCCGATGTTGTCGCCGGCCTGACCGGAGTCGAGCAGCTTGCGGAACATCTCGACGCCGGTGCAGACGGTCTGTTGAACCTTCTCCCTGATACCGACGATCTCGATAGTCTCGCCGACCTTGACCTGACCCCGCTCGACACGACCGGTCACCACGGTTCCCCGGCCGGTGATCGAGAAGACGTCCTCGATAGGCATGAGGAAGGGCTTGTCGATGTCACGGGTAGGCTCGGGGATGGCGGTGTCGCATGCCTCCATGAGCTCCATGACCTGTGCCTGAGCATCGGCATCGCCCTCGAGCGCCTTCAGCGCCGAGACACGAACCACCGGAAGGTCGTCGCCGGGGAAGTCGTAGGAGCTTAAAAGCTCACGAACCTCGAGCTCGACCAGGTCCAGGATCTCCGGGTCGTCCACCATGTCCACCTTGTTCATGGCCACGACGATGTAAGGCACGCCGACCTGACGGGCGAGCAGGACGTGCTCGCGGGTCTGGGGCATGGGGCCATCGGCCGCCGAAACGACCAGGATCGCGCCGTCCATCTGGGCCGCGCCGGTGATCATGTTCTTGATGTAGTCGGCGTGACCCGGGCAGTCGACGTGAGCGTAGTGACGGTTGGGCGTCTCGTACTCGACGTGCGCAATGGTGATTGTGATGCCGCGGGCCTTCTCTTCGGGAGCCTTGTCGATCTGATCGAAGGCGGTGAAGAAGTTGCCCAGGCCCTTGTCCGTCAGGGTCTTGGTAATAGCGGCCGTGAGCGTCGTCTTGCCGTGGTCGATGTGTCCGATGGTTCCGATATTCAGGTGCGGCTTATTCCGCTCAAACTTCGCCTTTGCCATACTTACTTCCCTTCCGGCTACCCGTTAGCCCGTTTATTCTCTTCTCTAAATAAGATCGGTCTTTATAAGAGACTACCTAATCCTTGGCGCCACCGGTTAAAGTCGCGGCGTTCAGGTCATTTCAGTAGCGGCGGGCGGAATCGAACCGCCGACACAGCGATTATGAGCCGCTTGCTCTGCCTCTGAGCTACGCCGCCGCGACTTCAACAAACTGGATGGTACCAATCCTGTCCAATGAAGCCGACGCACCTGCTGCTCCGAGCCCTCTCGCGGAATCGAACCGCGGACCTACGCCTTACCATGGCGTCGCTCTGCCGACTGAGCTAAGAGGGCAAGTCTGCTGTGGGGGCGGGCACCTCCTCCCTGCGGGAGATGGAACCGCCTCCGGCGCATCAGTGTAACCAACAGCCGTAAAGCTGTCGGCGCGCGACTCAAAGGACAGACCTATCCAGTGTAGGGCTCCACTGCGAGTCGCGTGACATCCTCCAGATTTGACCCGGGCAGCAGGGACCGCAAAGGTAGGCTGTTTCGATGATCAGGACCAGGGTTTACCGGGGCGGAACGCTGGTGGCCGAGGACTGCGACCCGGACCTGATCTCGGACTACCTGGCGCTTCCCGACCACGTTGTGTGGCTCGATGTCGCCCACGCCGCCCGGGAGGAGCTGGGGCTGTTCCAACAGGAGTTCGGCCTGCACCCTCTGGCCGTCGAGGACGCCACGCACTCCCACCAGCGGCCGAAAGTGGATCGTTACCGCAACCATCTGTTCTGCGCCGTCTATGCGGCCAGGCTGCGGGAGGGCGGTCCCGGCCCGGCGCCCGATACCGACTCGCTCCGCAACTTGGAGCTCATCACCAGCGAGGTAGACATCTTCCTGGGGCGCCAGTATCTGATCACCGTCCGCAAGGACCCGCTGTGGGACATCGAGCCGGTGCTTCACCGCTGGGAAAAGCGCGACGATCTGCTCGAGCACGGCGTCGCCTTCATGCTCCACGGACTGCTGGATCAAATCGTCGACGAGTACGGCCGGGTCGCCGAGACGCTCGACGATCGCCTGGACGAGGTGGAGGAGCGCCTGCTGGTCCAGCAGAGGGTCGGCGATCTGCAGAGCGACCTGTTGGACCTGCGGAGAGCGGTGGTGGGTCTGAGGAAGGTGGTCCTTCCTCTGCGCGAGGGGTTCCACATCCTGACCGAAGGACACATAGTGGAGATCTCGGATCGGATGCGCCCGTATTTCGATGACGTGAGAGACCATGTCCTTCGGGTGGGGGGCGACCTGGAGGCGGTTCAGGAGCTGCTGCTGAACGCGATCCAGCTCAACATGTCGATGGCCTCCAACCGGCTGAACGTGATCATGAGGCAGCTGACGAGCTGGGCGGCGATCATCGGGTCGAACACGGTGGTGGCCGGCATCTACGGCATGAATTTCCGCCTGTGGCCGCACAACGACAACCCGGCCGGGTTTTGGATCGCAATCGGGTTCATGCTGACCTTCTCGGTGACCCTGTTTCGGTATTTTCGGAGAAAGGGCTGGCTCTAGCGCCGGGGTTTTCGCGAACTTGTCGGACCTGGAGACTAGACTCCTTTTCATGTCTGGAACCAACGGAAAGAAGCGGCGGCCGGCGGGCACCACCACGTCGGATTTCGGGGTGGGGTCCCGCGAGAACCACGACGCCTCCCCTTTCTACGACCGGTTCGTCGCCCCCGAGCTAAGCCGGGACGATGCGATAGCCCGGCAAACCCGGGTGAACGAGATTGTCGTCGGCGACGCCCGGCACATGGAGGAGGTCGAGGACGGCTCGGTGGCGCTGGTGGTGACCTCTCCGCCCTACTTTGCCGGCAAGGAGTACGAGGCGACCCTGGGGGAGGGCCACGTCCCGGCCACCTACCTGGAGTACCTGAAGATGCTGGAAGAGGTGTTCGCCGAGTGCGTGCACAAGCTGGAGCCCGGGGGCCGCATCGCGGTCAACGTGGCGAACCTGGGTCGCAAGCCCTACCGGTCGCTCTCGTCGGACGTCATCACCATCCTGCAGGACCGCCTGCGGCTGCTGCTACGGGGCGAGGTGATCTGGCAGAAGGCCCGGGGATCTTCCGGCTCGTGTGCCTGGGGGTCGTTCCAGCGACCGGCCAACCCGGTGCTTCGGGACCTGACCGAGCGGGTGGTCATCGCCAGCAAGGGCCGGTTCGACCGGGCGCTGACCGCACGTGAGCGCCAGCAGAAAGGCCACCCATCCACTGCTTCGCTGTGGAGCGACGAGTACATGGAGGCCACCACCGACGTGTGGGAGATCCCCTCGGAGAGCGCCACCCGGGTGGGCCATCCCGCACCGTTCCCGGTGGATCTGCCCAAGCGGTTGATCCACCTGTATACCTACAAGGACGACCTGGTCCTGGACCCGTTCATGGGTTCCGGCACCACTGCGGTGGCCGCCATCCGGACCGGCCGCAACTTCTTCGGCTACGACACGGACGAGGCCTACGTCCTGAAAGCCCGGGCCCGGGTGTTGGAGGCCAGGGCCGCCCAGGCGATCAGGGAGGAGGACTCCGAGCAGCTGCGTTTCGAGCTGCCGGCCACCAAGCTGCCGGTGGACAGCACCATGGGCTTCCAGCAGCGGGCGGTCGCGGAGGGAAGGGCGGCCAAGCAGATCGCCCACGCCGTCCTCATGGACTGCGAGTTCGAGTTCATCGAGGAAAACGTGCGCCTGCCCTCGGGGGTCGAGGTCAACTTCCGGGCCAAGGACCGGACCGGGACCACCTGGCTGTTCGACGTTTCCGGCGGGTTTACCAGCAACCGTCCGGGGCTGAAGCGCACCGACACCCTGTGGAAGGCGCTCGGCAAGGCGGCGGTGCTGCACGAAACCCATCCCGACACCCCGCTGGTTCTGCTGACCACCGACGCCCCTCCCAAGGGCACGGCGGGTGACCTGGCCCTCCAGGTGGTCCTGGGCGACGGCAAGCCCATCAAGGACGTCATCCAGATGAGGTCGAAGCTGGATCGGCAGCGCCTGCGGCGCTACGTCGAACACGGCCCGGCCGCCGAGCCGGTCCCCTCCCCGGATCAGCCGGACACCCCACGGGTGGCAGCGCTGGACCGGGCGGCCGGCAACCGCAGCAGGCTGACCGGGAAAGTCTCCCCCTAGCCCGCTCAAGAGGCCCGGTGCGGCGAGGGCCAGGGCGCGATGTCCTGCCAGCGCTGGTCGACGCTTCGCAGCGTCTCGACAATGAAGTCGACGGCGCTGCCGGCGTCCGGGAACAGGCTGGCGTCCTCGGCGAAGCTGATCAGCACCTTCCCCTTCACCGCGCCGGTCCCCACAGCCAGCTGGCGGGTGACCCGGGCCTTGGGGGTCATAACCAGGTCGTGGGTGGACCATACCGCCCACCGGTCTGCCGGGATGTCCCGGACCAGCAGGAACGCGTACCTGCCGGCATCGACCAGCTTTCTGAGCGCCAGCTCGTCAAGGATCAACAGGTCCTTCTCGGCCACCTCCGGACGGTAACGGCTCCATCCCCGGTACACCTGGCGCTTGGTCTTGAGCTCCACCTCCAGCAGGCGGGCCCCCGGGCCGACCAGCTGGTAGTCCAGCCGCTCGGTGGAGGCGGTGGAGCACTGGAGCATCGCCAGCTCGGGGTGGGCGGCCAGCTCGTTGCGGACATCGGCCTCCAGCGCATGGCGTTCGCGCAGGTCGACCTTCCAGTCGGCCGGCACCCGGTCACGCATCGGCCGGGTCCGCGCCGAACAGCTCGGGCTGGCTGAAGACTGCGCTCCGCCACACCGAAGGCAGCGGCTCCACCGGGGCCGGCGTCTCGGTGAAGTGGCGGTGGAAGCGCCGGAAGCCGGCCAGGTCCCCCACGGTGGCCGCCACGTCGAAGATGTCGGAGTGCAGGTCGGACAGGATGCGCCCGGCCCGGCTCGCCGGGTCGGGAAGGTGGGAGGTGACCACCAGGATCGGCAGGTCGGTCCGCCGGGCGATCATGATCGCCCGGCATCCCATCTTCAGCACCGTGTCGTTGCGCCTCAGGCCCGCCCGCTGCC
>DATLGP010000174.1:0-3439 GCA_035540395.1 Actinomycetota bacterium | reverse complement strand
GCACCGGGTTCGCCGCCTGGCCAAGAAGGCCCGCTATACCGCCGACCTGGTCAAGCCCACCGGCGGCAAGAAGGTGGCCAGGTACCTGGACAACATCAAGCAGGTCCAGCAGGTGCTGGGAGACTTCCAGGACGCCGTGGTGGCCGAGGCTCACATCACAGAGTTCCTGCCCGAGGTCCAGAGCACCGGGCAGGCATTCGCCCTGGGCCGGATGGCCGAGCTGCAAGCGGTGAGAAAGCGCAGGGTGAGCGCCGACTTCCCGCCGGCCTGGCGCAAAGTCGCCAAGAGTGGACGCAAGGCGTGGCGCTGAGGCGGCTGCTGAGGCGGGATGCCACCGTCCGCGCCGCGGGCGGGGTGATTGCCCGGACCACGCCTGGCGGCGTATCCGAGGTTCTGGTCGTCCACCGGCCCCGGTACGACGATTGGAGCTTTCCCAAAGGCAAGCTGGAGCCCGGAGAGACCGAGATGCAGTGTGCGGTCCGCGAGGTGCTGGAGGAGACCGGGCTGGTCTGCGAGCCCATCCGAGAGCTCACCGGCACCGCTTACACCGACCGGCGGGGACGCCCCAAGACCGTCAGGTACTGGCTGATGCGGGTCGTCTCGGGCAGGTTCAAAGCCAATTCAGAGGTGGATGAGGCCCGGTGGCTGGATTTCCGACGGGCGCAGGAAACCCTTACTTACGAGCACGATCTATCAATGCTGGAGGAGCTGATGGATCAGGAGGTGGCGGAGGCGGCGGCTTTGCTGGTGAGGCACGGAACGGCCGGAAATCGCAAGGACTGGGAGGGGGAGGATGAGCTGCGGCCCCTGGACGGCAAGGGCGTCAAGCAGGCTCAGGCGCTGGCGGAGATTCTCATCCACCATCCCATCAAGCACATAGTTTCCAGCCCATTCGTGCGGTGCGTGCAGACGGTGGAGCCGCTGGCCCGGCGGCTGGGAACGCCGGTGCAGGAGGCGGCTGAGCTGGCCGAGGGGGTCTCGTCGCACGACGTTGCCGGGCTGATCGAACGCCTGGAGGACGGCCTGGCGGTGCTGTGCACCCACGGCGACGTGATCGAGCAGATAGTCGGAGAGGATGCCCCGAACCGCAAGGGCGGCTACTGGGTTCTCAAGAGGACGGCCGAGGGCATCCGGCCCTCCCGCTACGTGCCGCCGCCCGAGGTGGAGCGGTGACGAACAGCTACTTTTTCTTTTTCTTCAGCTTTCGCTTGGGAGCGTTTCTCGCCCGGTAGGCGAGCATCAGGGCCTCCTGGCTTCCGGTTCCCAGCCGGCCCGGCTTGCCCTCGGCCTTTCGGGACCAGTGTCCGTCCGGCTGTAGGTCCCAGGCGAAAACCCGGTCGGACCAGCCGGCCTCGAAGGCGGCGGAGAGCTCCTTTTGGACCCCCGGGTCCTCCACCGGCACCACCACCTCAACCCTTTCGTTCAGGTTTCGCGGCATGAGGTCGGCGCTCCCGAGGAAGTAGCTGGTGGCGTCGCCCGCCTGGAAGCTGTACAGCCGGCTGTGCTCGAGGAACCGCCCGAGCACACTGCGAACGGTGATGTTCTGGCTCATTCCGACAACGCCCGGCCGCAGAGAGCAGATCCCGCGGCACAGGATCCTAATGTCGGCGCCGGCATTGGATGCCCGGTAAAGCTCCTCGATCAGGTCCGGGTCGGTGAGCGCGTTCATCTTCAGGCGCATGAGAGCCGGCTTGCCGTTTTCCGCAGCTTTGGCCACCTGGCGGACCTGATCCTTTATCGCCGATCGCAGGCCGAACGGCGCCACCAGGATCTTTCGGAATCTCACCGGCTTGCTGAAGCCGGTCAGGTAGTTGAACAGCTCGGCGATGTCGGCGGCGATCTCCGGGTCGGCGGTGAACAGGCCGAAGTCCTCGTACAGACGGGCGGTGGCCGAGTGGTAGTTGCCGGTCCCGATGTGCACGTACCGGCGCATGACCCCTTCCTCCCGCCGCACGACCAGAATGGTCTTGGCGTGGATCTTGAGGTTGGGGAATCCGTGGACCACGTGGACCCCGGCTCGCTCCAGGCGCTTGGACCACTCGATGTTGTGGCCCTCGTCGAACCGGGCCTTCAGCTCGACCAGGGCGACGCTTTGTTTGCCGGACTCTGCGGCGTCGATCAGCGCCGGCACCACCGGGGACTTCTCCGACGTCCGGTAGACGGTTGCCTTGAGCGCAATGACCGCAGGGTCGCGAGCCGCCCCCTTTACGAAGTCCTCCACGCTGGTGGTGAACGAGTCGTAGGGCAGGTGCACCAGCAGGTCGCCCCGCCGGATCTGGGCAAAGAAATCCGAGGTGGCAACCGCCTGCAGCTGGGGGCGGGTCAGGGGCGCCCACGGCTCGAACTTGAGTTCGGGCCGGTCCAGGTCGGCCAGCTGCGACACGTCGGCGAAGTCCAAAAGTCCCTGGATCGGATACACCTGCTCCGGGCTGACGTCCATAGCCTGGCGCAGGAGGTCGAGCATTCTGGGAGACGCGGATTCGGAGACCTCGAGGCGCACCACGTCGCCGAAGCGGCGCCTGCGCAGCTCCATCTCGATGGCCTCCATCAGGTCGGCAGCTTCGTCGTCCACCTCGAAATCGGCGTCGCGGGTTACCCGAAACAGCGTCCTTTCCACGATCTCTACGCCGGGGAACAGGTGGCCGAGGAAGTGCCCGATGACCTCCTCGGAGGGAATCATCAACCTGCGGTCGCCCACGGTCACAAAGCGGGGCAATCCCTCGGGCACCTTGACCCGGGCGAACCGCTCCTCGCCGGTGGCGGTGTCCAGAACGAACAGCCCCAGGCTGAGCGACAGCCCCGAGATGTAGGGGAACGGCTGACCCGGTCCGACCGCGAGCGGAGTGAGGACCGGGTATAGGCCCTGGGTGAACTCGGTTTCCAGCGCCTCCAGCTCCTCGGGAGAGCAGTCGGAGACCTCTCCGATGCAAATGCCGGCTTCGGCCAGCTGGGGCTGCAGGGCGTTCTTCCACAGCTGCGTCTGCCCTTTGACCATCAAAAGGGCCCGGTTGCGGATCTCGCTCAGCGCCTCGCTCGCGGTCATTCCGTCGGCCGAAGGCAGCGACACCGCGGACAGGGCCCGGCCCATGAGGCCGGCCACGCGGACCATGAAGAACTCATCGAGGTTGGCCGAAAAGATCGAGCAGAAACGGACACGCTCCAAAAGCGGGACACCCTCATCGGCGGCGATGGCCAAAACCCGGTCGTTGAAGTCCAGCCACGAGAGCTCGCGGTTTATCAGTCGGTCGCCGGGCGAGGAACCTTCGGGAGAGGTCGCCGCCCGGGACGGGGAATCGATAGTCGTGTCGGACATGGTCAGCCTGGCCGTCTGTCTGGAAGGATCAGGATTCAGGTTAACCCACGCCGCCGCTTACCGAGGACCGGCCCGACCCGGGGGTCCAAAGCGGCCCGCCCGCCCGGCTGCTGGGGGATAATCAGG
>DATLGP010000173.1:0-7035 GCA_035540395.1 Actinomycetota bacterium | reverse complement strand
GCCTGGCCGGCGGTGCCCACCTCGTGGTGGTGGACCTCGATGTCCAGGCCCACGCGACGCAGGTTGAGAACCATCTGGGAACGAAGGTCCTGGTGCTGGTCCATCGGCGGCACCGGGAAGTAGCCTTCCTTGTAGCGGGGCTTGTAACCCTTGTTCCCGCCCTCAGTGATGGTTCCCGAGTTCCAGATTCCCTCGACGGAGTCGACGAAGTAGTAACCGGAGTTCTGGGTCTGGTCGAAGCGCACGTCGTCGAAGATGTAGAACTCGGCCTCGGGGCCCCAGTACGACTGGTCGGCGACGCCGCTGGCGGTGAGGTAATCCTCGGCCTTCTTGGCGACGTAACGGGGATCCCGGGAATACGACTCCCCGCTGACCGGGTCGCCGATGAAGCAGTTCATCACCAGCGTCTTGTCCTTCATGAACGGGTCTATGAAGGCCGTGGTGGGGTCGGGAAACAGGATCATGTCCGACTCGTGGATCTTCTGGAATCCCCGGATCGAGGATCCGTCGAATCCGAATCCCTCGACGAAGCTGTCCTCGTCAAGGCCCTCGGAGGTCATTGTGAAGTGCTGCATAAGGCCGGGAAGGTCGCAGAAGCGTATGTCAACCAGTTCGATGCCTTCTTTACTGATGAGCTCAAGTACTTGCTTGGCGTCTTTCATGTCCACATGCGGCATCTACGTCCTCCTTCTTCGAGATCGTTCTCAACCTGTTTCTAAAGTGTTATCGAACCGTCGCGTCTTGACCACCGCCGACGGATCGGCAGTCGGGTTCGACCTTACGAGCCAATTGTTTCGACGCTTTTGCCACATTGTTACGGCCCAGTTAAGAACGCCGGCCGGCGCGCCGGTCCCGGAGGGCCCACCCGGCTGGAAACAGGCCCGTAACACAGCGCTGCTACGCTGCCCCCTTCATGCACACACAGGGTTGCCGCCCACCGCCGGAACCCCGGACCACAGGAGAAACTTTTGAGTTATCAGGCCGAGTACATCTGGATTGACGGGACGAAGCCGACAGCCCTGATGCGAAACAAGACTCGAATCATTGCGGACGGCAAGTCACCGGAACCGTGGAGCTTCGACGGTTCCAGTACCAACCAGGCACCCGGCGACAATTCCGATTGCGTCCTGGAACCGGTGTTCATTTGTCCGGACCCCATCCGTGGCGGAGAAAACATCCTGGTTCTTTGTGAGGTCTTCCTTCCCGACGGGACCCCGCATCCCACCAACACCCGCCGCCCGTGCGCCGAGGTCGCAGAGCTTTACGCCGACCAGGAACCGCAGTTCGGCATTGAGCAGGAGTACACCTTCATGCAGGATGGCCGGCCTCTCGGATGGCCGGTTGCCGGAGGCTGGTTCCCCGCGCCCCAGGGTCCCTACTACTGCGGAGTCGGAGGCCAGAAGATGGTCGGCCGCGACATCATCGAGGAGCACACGCTGGCATGCATGAACGCCGGCCTGGCGATCGAGGGCACCAATGCCGAGGTCATGATGGCGCAGTGGGAGTTTCAGATGGGTGTCCTCGGCGCACCGGACATCGGGGACCACATCTGGATGGGCAGGTGGCTGCTCTACCGCATCGCCGAGGAGCACGAGGTCTTCGTCACCCTGGCTGCAAAGCCGGTTCCCGGAGACTGGAACGGTGCCGGAGCTCACACCAACTTCTCCACCAAAGGGACCCGGGAAAGCTGGGAAGCCATCATTGCCGCCTGCGAAGCGCTGGGACGGGATCCGCTCAGGCACGTCGAGAACTACGGAGACGGAATCAAGGACCGGCTGACCGGAGCTCACGAAACCCAGCGATGGGATGAGTTCAGCTATGGAACCTCCGACCGGGGCGCTTCGATCAGGATTCCCTGGGCAGTGGCCAAGGCCAAGAGGGGCTGGCTGGAGGACCGCCGCCCGAACGCCAACATGGACCCCTACGTCGTAAGCCGCCTTCTGATGGAGACCTGTTGTGGCGCCCTGGCCGAACCACAGCTGGAAGCAGTCAGGGGCTAGTGAGATTTCCGGGGGAGCGGCAGCCCCGGCCGCTCCCCCGAAGCGGGTACGCGCCCGGCCGGTCCGGCGGCTAAGATCGGGCCGGATGACATCCGTCGACCCGTGGGACCCGTGATCTTCGAGGCAGGGGACAAAGCTCTGCTGATAGACCGCCGCGGTCGCCGGTACCTGGTAACCCTGCGTTCCGGCTCATCTTTCCATTTCCACCGGGGAATTGTGAAGCACGATGCGATCATCGGCCTGCCCGACGGCAGTCATGTGGTCTCCACGGGCTCGGAGACGTTGACCGTTTTCCGCCCGACCTACGCGGACTACGTACTGAAAATGCCTCGGGGGGCCCAGGTCATCTACCCGAAAGACGTGGCCATTCTCCTCATGCAGGCCGACCTGTATCCGGGGGCCCGCGTGCTGGAGGCCGGAATCGGTTCGGGTGCCATGACTATGGCGCTCCTGAGAGCGGTAGGACCGGAGGGGGGGGTGATCGCCTACGAGCAAAGGGAGGACTTCGCCGAGCGCGCCCTGGTCAACATCACCGATTTTCTGGGCAAGGTCGACAATCTCGAGATCCGCATGGCGAGCATCTACGAGCCCATTGAAAAGGTCGAGGTAGATCGGGCCGTCCTGGACCTTCCGGAGCCGTGGAGGGCCATTCCCCAAATCAGGGGTTGCCTCAGGCCGGGTGGCATTCTGGCGTGCTTCCTGCCAACCATCCTGCAGGTGCAGCGCCTGACTCAGGAGCTGGAGGCGGACCCGCGCTGGACGTCGGTTTGGAGTCAGGAAACCCTGACCCGCACCTGGCATATCGAGGGGCCGTCGGTGCGCCCCGACCACCGGATGATCGCCCATACCGGATTTTTGACCTTCGCAAGGCTCACCGCACCCGTGGCGGAGCCGAGGTCCAAAGAGTGAGGAGTGGAAGGGGTCGAGCAACGGACGGGGGGTTTGCCCCCTTGTGAAGGTGGGCAAAGCTGAGGATCATTTGGCGAGACCCCTATACTTGGGAAGGTGCGATTGCTTCGATACCGGATGCTTTTGATCAAGGAACGGTCCTAGGTTATGCGCGGATCATCTGAGTTCGATCGCAGGATCGCCGCATTCGAGCAGGAAGTCGGCGAGCTGCAGATGCATATCAAGGAGCTTGAAGAGGAATCTGCGGTCCTGCGAAGCAAGCTGCTCGATGCCCCCCTCAAAATCCGCAAGCTCGAGAGCCAGCTTCAGGAGGTCCGTCACGAGGCCGGCCGCTCCCGTACCCAGAGTGAGCGCATGGCCACCCTTCTCACCCAGGCCCGTGAACAGCTGGTCACCCTCCAGCAGGAAGTAGACAAGCTCTCCTCACCGCCTTCGGCTTACGGCGTCTTCCTCTGTTCCTACGACGACGGGACGGCGGATATCTTCACCGGCGGCCGCAAACTGCGGGTGAACGTCTCCCCCACCGTGGAACTGCCCTCCCTGGTCAAAGGACAGGAGGTCCGCCTGAACGAAGCCCTCAACGTTGTACAGGCTCTCGGGTATGAGACGCAGGGCGAGGTCGCCCTGCTAAAGGAGTTGATCAGCCACGACCGGGCAATCGTGCTCACCCATGCCGACGACGAACGGGTCGTTACCCTGTCGGCCCAGCTGATCGACGAGACCCTGCATGCAGGCGACTCGCTTCTGCTCGACACCAAGTCCGGCTACCTGCTCGAGAAGCTTCCCAAGCCCGAGGTGGAGGAGCTGGTTCTAGAAGAGGTCCCGGACATCGACTACAACGCCATCGGCGGCCTGGACGAGCAGATCGAGGCTCTCCGCGACGCGGTGGAGCTTCCGTTCCTGTACGCCGGTCTTTTCTCCGACTACCTTCTCCCGCCGCCCAAGGGCGTGCTTTTGTACGGCCCCCCCGGATGCGGCAAGACCCTCATCGCCAAAGCGGTGGCCAACTCCCTGGCAAAACGGACCCAGGAGGTCACCGGCCGGGACGACGTGCGGGCCTACTTCCTGAACGTCAAGGGGCCCGAGCTGCTGAACAAATACGTCGGCGAGACCGAACGTCAGATCCGCATGATCTTTCAGCGCGCCAAAGAGAAGTCGGTGGAAGGCGTGCCCGTGATCGTGTTCTTCGACGAGATGGAGTCGCTGTTCCGAACCCGGGGATCGGGCATCTCCAGCGATATCGAGACCACGATCGTCCCGCAGCTTCTCTCCGAGCTGGACGGGGTGGAGCAGCTCAAGAACGTGATAGTGATCGGCGCCTCCAACCGGGAGGACCTGATCGACCCGGCAATCCTGCGGCCCGGGCGGCTGGACGTGAAGATCAAGGTGGAACGCCCGGATATCGACTCCGCCAAAGCCATCTTCTCCAAGTACCTGATCGCCGAAGTCCCGATAAGCCAGGCCGAGATCGACCGGCATGGCGACGTGCACGTTGCAATCAAGGCGATGATCCAGGCAACGGTGGACGAGATGTACTCGGTGGCAGACAGCAACCGGTTCCTCGAGGTTACCTACGCCAACGGCGATAAGGAGATCTTGTACTTCAAGGACTTCTCCTCCGGAGCCATGATCGAAAACATCGTCCGGCGGGCAAAAAAGATCGCCATAAAGCGACTGATTGCCAAGGGCGAAGGGGGGATCTGCACCGCAGACCTCATCGAGTCGATTCACCAGGAGTACCACGAGAACGAGGATCTTCCAAATACCACCAATCCCGATGACTGGGCCCGCATCTCGGGTAAGAAGGGGGAAAGAATCGTCTTCGTCCGGACTCTGGTGAGTGAGCAGAAAAAGGCCGAGTCCCGCTCGATCGAGCAGATTCAGACCGGACAGTACCTCTAGTGCCCGGGGCTTGGCCCCACGCACCGGCGAGCAGCCTGAAGGTGCCGGCGCATCTGCCAATACCTGCGACTGCCGCTCCGGTTAAGGTCTACCGGCCAAATTATCGAACCAGCTTGGAGTAGTTGTGGCGATTCCAAAAGTAATGGGCATCGAAACCGAATACGGGATCATCAGCAAAGGTGAGGAGGAACACAACCCCATCTTTGCCTCGTCGCTGTTGATCAACTCCTTCGTCTCTCCCCGTTTGAAGCGGGTTAGATGGGACTACGAAGAGGAAACGCCGTTGCGGGACGCCCGGGGAGCGTTCGAGCGGGCGGGTCTGGACCTGTTCGAGGACGAGGGCGGGCTTGTGTCGGTAATCCTGGAGAATGGCGCCCGCTACTACGTGGACCACGCCCATCCGGAATACTCGACCCCCGAGTGCAGCAACGCCCGGGACCTGGTGATCCACGACAAAGCCGGAGAGAGGATCCTTGCCGGCAGCCTGGAGGCGGCCGGCCGCTCACTGCCTCGCGGGAGCCGCATCCTCGTCTACAAGAACAACTCCGACGGCAAGGGCAACTCGTACGGCTGCCACGAGAACTACCTTATGTCCAGGTCGACGCCGTTTTCCAGCATTGTCACGATGCTGACGCCGTTCTTCGTCACTCGCCAGATCTTCACCGGAGCCGGAAAGGTGGGGTCGGAGGGAGCGTCCGCCTCCGCCGACATCCCCTACCAGATCTCCCAGCGGGCCGACTTCTTTGAAGTCGAGGTCGGGCTGGAGACCACCTTCCGCCGGCCCCTGATCAATACCCGGGACGAGCCTCACGCCGACCCTGAAAAGTACCGGCGCCTGCACGTGATCATCGGGGACGCCAACATGAGCGAAATCTCGACGTTTTTGAAGGTCGGGACCACCGCGGTAGTGCTGTCCATGATCGAGGACAACTTCATCACCTCGGATCTGCGGATTGCCGAGCCGGTAGCGGCCTTGCGGACGATTTCGAGAGACCCGACCTGCCGGGCCAGGGTGACACTTGCAGACGGCCGTAGCGTGACCGCCGTCGACCTTCAGTGGGAATTCTTCGACTGGGCCCGCAAGTACCTGGCCGACCAGGATGTCGACCCGGTGACCGCCGAGGTGATGACGCGGTGGGAGCGGGTACTGACGGCCCTGGAAACCGACCCGATGTCACTGGACCGCCAGCTGGACTGGGTGATCAAGCTGCGAACCATCGAGGCCTACCGCGAGCGCCACGGACTCGGCTGGAACGATCCGAAGCTGGCTCTGGTCGACCTGCAGTACCACGACATCAGGACGGACCGCAGCGTCTATTACAAGATGGTCGCGGGAGGCCAGATAGACACCCTGGTAACAGAAGAGGAAGTCCAGGCAGCGATATCCAATCCCCCCGACGACACCCGGGCATACTTCCGGGGGAGGGCGCTCGGACGGTTTTCCTCTCAGGTCACCGCCGCGTCCTGGGACGCGGTGATTTTCGACACGGGAGCCGATTCGCTGCAAAAAGTCCCTATGATGGAGCCGTTGAAAGGCACAAAGGCCTCCATAGGTCCGTTGTTCGACGCAGCGGAGGATGCCGCCGATCTGCTCCGTCGCCTTCAGTCCTGAAGCAACCGGCGCCGAGGGCTACAATCGAGACAGGGTGAGAAGCTGATGGCAGAAGAACAGAAACGGGTAAGGCGCAGGTCCGAGCAGAGTGCGGATGCCGAGGTTGAGGCTCCCCCCAAGACCGAGCGCCGCAGCGCCGAGGAGGTCGACAAGCTGATCTCCGAAATCGACGAGGTCCTCGAGGAGAACGCCGAGGAATTCGTTCGAAGCTATGTCCAAAAGGGCGGCCAGTAGGAATCGTTTCACCGCCCGCAGAAGGGGGAGGTCTCAAGCAGACCGGCCCGCAGCGGGCTGCATCCGCATGGTTTGCCGTCCCAACGGTAGTCGCGCTAGTACGGTCCCACCCCGGGCCGCATAGAATGCCTGACGATGGACATACCGCACTTCCCTTTTGATGCCGCCCCCGGCGCCGCTCTGGACTCCTCCTCGTTCAGCAGTCTGTTGCGGAAGATGGACCCGGACGCGGCGGGAGGCTCAAGCGGCATGACGCCGGTCGAAGCCCCCCACGCCACGACGATCCTCGCCCTCAAGCACGCCACCGGCGTGATGATCGCCGGCGACCGAAGGGCCACCGAGGGGTACTCGATCGCGCACCGCTCTATCGAAAAGGTG
>DATLGP010000172.1:0-3420 GCA_035540395.1 Actinomycetota bacterium | reverse complement strand
CCGATTCCGGCATCGAGGATCACGGGCACGCCGGCGTTCTCCAGAATGATCGCCAGGTTGTACGGGTTGCGGATCCCGGCCCCGCTGCCGATCGGGGACCCGAGCGGCATCACTGCGGCGCAGCCCACCTGCTCCAGTCGCTTGGCAAGAATGGGGTCGTCGTTGCAATAGGGGAGGACGATGAAGCCCTCGTCCACCAGTTGTTCTGCCGCCGTGAGAAGTTCCGGGCCGTCGGGCAGCAACGTCTTGTCGTCGCCGATGACCTCGAGCTTGATCCACTCGGTACCCAGCGCCTCCCGGGCCATGCGGGCGGTGAAGACCGCATCGGCCGCGGTGAAGCACCCGGCGGTGTTGGGAAGGACATCGCAACCGGCGGCGTCGATGACCTCCAGGATCGAACCCCCAGCAACCGGATCGACCCGCCGCATGGCGACGGTCACCATCTCGGCTCCGGTCTCCCTCAGCGCGTCGCCCATGACCTGCAGGCTGGTGAACCCGCCGGTTCCGAAGATCAGCCGGGACTGAAAGACCCGTCCGGCGATCTGTAGCTTCTCCCGCAACTACCCTCCTTGAACCGCTCTCAGTACCTCGACATTCATGCCTTCGGTGACGCCGAACCCCTCCCACTCGCTTCGGGGCACCACCTCGCCGTTCACCGCGACCGCCACTCCGCGGCCGGCTTCGAATCCCAGTATGCCAAGCAGATCGGGAATAGACGACCCCGCCGGCACCACCGTGTCTTCACCGTTCAGGTTGAGCATCATCTTGCGAACCTCATCGGGTCGAATCCGGCCAGCTCTTCGGGAAGCTCTCCTTTAGCCAGGAGCTCGGCGATGCCGTCGGCGGTGACCGGAGCCAGCAGCACTCCGTTGCGATAGTGGCCGGTGGCGGCGATGAGGCCCTCGGCGATCCGGCCGAGCAGGGGAGCGTTGTCCGGCGTGCCGGGACGCAGGCCGGCAGACACCTCCACTACCTCCATCTCCCGGATGCCCGGAAGCAGCTCGTCGCCGGCACGCAGCAGTTCGAGGACGCCCCCGGCGGTCACCGAGGTGTCGAACCCTTTTTCCTCTACCGTAGCGCCGAGAACCACCTCTCCGTCCGGGCGGGGTACCAGGTAGGCGTCCTCGGTTCGCAGCACGTGCCGCAGCGGCACGGGCTGGGCTGCCGTAGGACGCAGCCGCAGGATCTGGCCCTTCACCGGCCGGATCGCCCTGGCCATGAAGGGAGGAACTCCCGAAAGACGACCCGACCAGGGACCCGCCGCAATCACCACGCTGCCTGCCGAGATCACTTCTCCTCCGGCGAGCCTCACGCCCGGATTCGCCCCGAACATCACTTCCACCACCTCGGCGCCGCGCCGGACCTCGGTGGGACCTGCCCGCAGGGAAATCTCGAGCGCCTCGACCACCCGGCGGGGATCCACCGCCGCGTCATCGCCGGCGAAGATCCCGGCGCGAGCCGACGGGTGGAGCCCAGGCTCCAGCCGCCGGCAGGCGATGGAGCTCAGCCACTCGACCGGCAACCCCAGGCTCTGCTGGTGGTCGAAGAGCCGTCTGAGGGCTTCCGCCTGGTCCCTGTCCAGCGCAACATGAAGGATTCCCGGCGGGTGATCGGCCAGGTGAAGGCCGGCACTGAACGACAGCTCCTCGGCGAAAGCAGGCCAGCGGTGGGCGCTCTCAAGGTTCAACCGGAGCAGCGCACCCTCACCGAAGGTGGCCTCGGTAACCGGCGCAAGCATGCCGGCGGCCACCGCGGATGCGGCATTCGGAGAAGTGGATCGGTCGAGCACCAGGACACAGAGTCCCAGCTGGCAGGCTCTCCAGCCGATACTGAGCCCGATGATCCCGCCGCCGACGATGATCGAGTCGTAACTCACTGTCATCAAAATACCCGCACTAGGACGGGGCGGTTTCCCCATACTCCCGCAGGTAGGCCACGGTGTAGCCGATGATCTCGTAGAAATCATCGATGTGGATGTGCTCGTTGGGGGCGTGCAGGTTCGAGTCCGGCCGGCCGACCCCCGGCGGGGAGCAGATCGGGATGCCGAGGCCCTGAGCTATCGGGAACATCGGCCCGGTTGCCCACATGTACGGATAGATGGTGAGCGGATCCTTGAACCAACGGGCGGCGGCCGCCTCCGCGGCTCGTCCAAGGGTTGAATCCAGGGGAGACCGTGAGGGGTTCTCGTGGCTCAGAACATGAGCCTCGATGTCGTCGAAGCCGTGCTCCTTGAGGTGGCGGCGTACCAGTCCGGCAATCTCGGTGCCGTCCTGGTCGGGGACGAGCCGGAAGTCCACCTTGGCCATTGCTTCGGCGGGAAGGACGGTCTTTTGTCCTCCGGGGACCGTGTAGCCGGTGTTGAAGCCGGCGATGTTGGCCGTGGGAGCGTACAGGAGCTCGTATTTCAGAGCGCTGCCCCGCAGGCCCTTTACGAAGTGCTTGATGCCCAGCCGCTTGAGCATGGCCTCTTCGTTTAAGGGGATCTTGTCGATCAACTCCTTCTCTCTGGGGCCGGGGGGGACGATGCGGTCGTGAAAGCCTTCCACCACGATGTTTTCGGCAGCATCCTTCAGCGAGTTGACCGCCCGCAGCACGTTCCAGGCGGCCGAAGGTGCATAAACCGCGATGGAGGAGTGTTGATCCCCGGTAATTGCCTTCTGGCTGAGCTCCATATAAAGGAGGCCCTTGCAGCCGTAGTACATCTCGGGCCGGCCGTCGAGGTCGAACCAGCCGCCTTCCCAGACGCAGTCGTCGGACTTGAGCTCTTCGGGAAAGGCTTCACAGATACGTTCGAAGTGAACGCTTCCGGACTCCTCCTCGCCCTCGATGAAGAACTTGATGTTGTAGGGGAACTGTCCGTAGAGCTCCTGGTAGACCTCCAGGGCGGCCAGGCGGGCGATCAGGTCGCCCTTGTTGTCGGCAGCCCCCCGCGCATAAAGCTTGCCGTCGCGTTCGGTCGCCTCGAACGGCGGCGAGTCCCACAGGTCCAGGGGGTCTACCGGCTGCACATCGTAGTGGTCGTAGATCATCAGGGTCCGGTCGCTTTCGGCGCCGACGAAGTCGGCCAGAAGTGCCTCCGGAGAGCCGGGGACCGAAAGGCGGGAGACCTTGGCGCCCATGTCGACCAGGCGCTCCTCCAGCCACGCCACCATGTCGGTCAGTCCGATGCCTTCGGCGGAGACGCTGGGGAACGAGCAGGCGTCCTTCAAAAGTTGAAGAAAGCGGTCCGATGAAGAGGCGACGGCAGCACGGATTCGAGAGGTTTCGCTCATCCTTCGATCCTAACCGTCAAATGAAAGACCGTTCCGGCCGAGAGGTGAGGAGACCGCAGAGGTGCCAGAGGCGGGGCATGGGACACGCAAGCGACTTTTGCTTTTCCGCCGAGAGGTGAGGAGACCGCAGAGGTGCCAGAGGCGGGGC
>DATLGP010000171.1:0-4437 GCA_035540395.1 Actinomycetota bacterium | reverse complement strand
GGGCGTAGGGCAGCCGGGCGGGTTTGGGGGGACCGGCCCGGGCTGTGGGGTTGAGAGGGACCGGTGACCCGTCGGGGCGGCGAAACTGCAGGTCGTTGCCTTCGAGCGCCACCTGGTAGCCGCCCTCGTGGACCAGCCAGTGATGGAACCGGCACAGGTGCACCAGGTTGGTGATGCAGGTCGGGCCGCCTTTGACCCAGTGGTGGATGTGGTGGCCGTTCAGGTGGCGGGTGCGGGGGCACCCGGGGAACCGGCACCCTTTGTCCCGGGCGTTTAGCGCCCGGCGCAGGCCGGTGGGGATCGAGCGGGTCCGCCGGCCGATCGAAAGCGGGTTGCCCCGGCCATCTTCGATCAAAGGCACCAGCGGCGGCGTCGCAGGCCAGCCGCAGGGCGGTGGGGGGCGCCAGGGCGACTCCGCCTTCCAGGTGGCAGCCGGCTTCGGTAGGGTGGGGGCCGGTCAGGGTCTCGAAGTCGAAGTGGACCACCACCTCGGGCAGGGAGGCGGCGGGGTGGTCCTTCGCCTCGACGGCCAAAAACTGCCGGGCTACCTGGGCCAGGGCGTCGGCCTGGCGGGCGCCGTAGTGGTCGAACACGTCGCCGGGAGGATCCTCGGCAGTCGCCTGGGGGCGGGCAGGTGCCGGCATGGAATCGATCGCCCGGCGCAGGGCGGCCTCGACCACCGCACCCTCGTCGGGGCACAGGCGTCCCCGGATGACGAAAAAGCCGTCCTCGTCGAACCAGGTGGCAACCGACCTGGCCTGGGCTCGGGAGCGGGCGTCGGCCTCGGACTGCAAAAATGAGCGGTAGGTGCCGACCACCCGGGCCAGCTGGCCGACGGTTGAGCTTTGGGCGATGTCCACCAGCACCTTTTCGGTTCCCGGGGTGGCGACCCGGGCCAGCATCTTCACCTGGGAGTAGCTAAGCCTTGCCCGGGAGAACTCATCGGTGATTCCGGGAAGCTGCTTTAGGGCGTGGGCTACCTTTGCGTACTCGGTGGCGGTGCGGATGTGGATGCTGCACCGCCAGCTCAGCCACGAGGCGACCGAGTAGAAGTCTTTGATCTCCCCGTCGGGGTCCAGGTTGCCCAAAGCCACCAGCCACCGGCACTGGGCGGCGGCTATCTGGCCGGCGGCGTTGACCAGGGCGTCCTCGGCGGCGCTCAGCCCAATCGAAGCGGTGGTATCGACGGTTCCCCACATGGTTCGAGCCTAGCAGCCGGGGGTGACAAATTTTAGGCGGTGGCCCGACGGGGGACGAATCACTCGGGGTCGCAGGATCCATGGGTGGATGAGTCCGCCGCAGGGCGGTTACAAGCCTCGCAGGGCGGCCCCCAGAAAGCCGGAGTGGGGGCCTTGAAGCAAAGTCGGGACGCTAGGAAACCGGGTCTTTGTTCCCCGGCCCGCCGCTGCGTGAAGGCCGGTCCGCGGGCTGGCGGTCCGAGAAGAAGTAACTGAGCACCAGTGTCAGCATCGGAACCGCCAGGGCAACCACAAGCAGCTGAATCAACCCACGAATCGAGTCGAACCGCTCCTGCCTGAGCTGCTTGAAGGTTTCGACGGCTTTGTCGTTCCCCACCACCGCCCCCAGTTCCTCGACCGAGGGCGAGGACGGTGCCACCTCGTCGAGACCGACGAACAGAAGCACGCCAATCAGAATCAGAATCCCAACTGCCACGCCGATGCTGATCATCACCAGGAGATGGCCGGTCACCATCGAGTCCCTGCGTGGTTTTCGCTCTCGGGTTGTCACCATGGGCACGCTGTCAAGGTCATAGGGCACGCCGCTCCTTGAGCTATGCAGTCCGAAAAGATCCCGTTAGGGCATGTTATCAAAATGGTCATCAAGCTCCGCTGCTCGACAGCTCCGCCGACACCGAGCCCAGTACGCCGTTTACGAACCGGCTTGAATCCTCTGTCGAATAGATTTTCGCCAGCTCCACCGCCTCGTTGATGGCAACCGGCGCCGGGACGTCGTCCAGGTGGAGCATTTCGAAGAGGGCCATGCGCAGAAGATTGCGGTCGATAGCCGGCATCCGCTCGATCGACCAGTCCTTGGCGTGTCTGGATATCCGGTCGTCCAACTCGGCGGAGTGCTCGATCACGCCCCGCACCAGCTCGGAGGCAAACTCGAATCCCGGGTTTGCGGCATAGCGCTGCAGGATCTCCCCGGGTGGAAGGCTTCGCATCTCGTGCTCGTAAAGCACATCCAGCGCAAGCTTCCGGGAACCCCTTCGGTGCGCCAAATCAGCCGCTGACCGGCACTACTTGACCCGCGTGACGTACTGACCGGTGCGGGTGTCGATGCGGATCTTCTCTCCCTGCTGGAGAAACAACGGAACCATGACCGTGGCCCCGGTTTCCAGGACTGCGGGCTTGTTGCCGGCCGAGCTGCGGTCGCCCTGAAGGCCCGGATCGGTCTGGGTAACCACCAGTTCAACGGTGGCGGGAAGGTCAACGCCGGTGGGGGTCCCCTGGTAGAGCTGTACCGTCACCACCTGCTCCTCCTTGAGGTAGCCGGCGAGGTCACCGAGAAAGTCCCGTTCGATGGTGATCTGATCGTAGGTTTCGTTGTCCATGAACACGTAGCCGGACTCGTCCGAATACAGGTACTGCATCTCGCGCTTGTCGAGGCGGGCAAGGTTCACCTTCTCGTCGGCCCGAAAGGTGCGGTCGACCACTGCACCGTTTTTGATGCTCTTCAGCTTCGTCCGCACCATGGCACCGCCTTTGCCGGGCTTGTGGTGCTCGTACTTGATGATGTTGTAGAGCTCGCCGTCCAGGTCCAGCGTCTGACCGGGCCGCATGTCGTTGGTTGAAATCATAAGAATCCTTTTGTCTTAGACATTCTCCGCAAAACCCTTGAAGCCCTTAAAGAACTATAAGTTCCCTCGGGGCCTTGGACAGAACCTCCAGGCCGGCCGGCGTGACCACCGCCAGGTCCTCCACCCGGACACCGCCCCAGCCCTCGAAGTAAGCGCCGGGTTCTATCGTAACCACGTGTCCGGGGGCCAGTTGCTCGGCAAAACCGGTCTTGAGGCTGGGAGCCTCGTGGATCTCCAACCCTACTCCATGACCGAGCCCGTGCATGAACGCCTCGGGGTATCCGGCGTCCTCGATCACCCGGCGGGCCGCCCGGTCGACGTCACCGCAGGCAACCCCGGGTGCTGCCGCTTCAATGCCCGCCTGCTCGGCAGCCAGCACGGTCTCATAGACCTCGCGGTGCCGGACGTCGGCCGGCCCTACGACCACGGTTCGCGTCATGTCGGAGCAGTAGCCGTCCACCACACAGCCGAAGTCGAACAGCAGATAGCGCCCCTTCTCGACCCGGCGCCCGGACGGCCTGGCATGGGGAAGGGCGCTCCGCTCTGCGGCTGCGACGATTGGATCGAATGACACGCCCTCCGACCCCATCGAGCGGAGGTGGAACTCGAGGTCCAGGGCAAGCTCCCGCTCGGTCAGCCCGGGCTTGACCCGCTCGATGATGTAGTGAAACCCGGCGTCACCCATCTCGGCGGCCGCCTTGATCGCGGCGATCTCGCCGGCATCCTTGACCTTGCGCAGCTCCTCCACCCACCCCTGGGTGGCGACCAGTTCGGCATCCTCGAAGTAGGTCATCACTTTGTCCAGGCCGGGGGGCGGCTCCCAGGCGGCCCCCTTGCTCGCGACGGTGACGTGAGTCGACTCGTAGCCGACCCGGCCAAGCCTGCGGCCGGAGGTGAGTGAGTTGAGGCGCTCGACTACGTCGGCGTGGTTGCGGGCGATAACGACCTCGGCGCCCTTCACCATCTGCGACGCCTGAGTGGCGTAGCGCCCGTCGGTGTAGAACCAGGAGGCGTCCCGGGTGAGGAACACGTAGCCGTTGGAACCGGCAAACCCGGTGAGGTAGCGAACGTTGGTCAGGTTGGTGACCAACAGAGCGTCCAGAGCCTGTGCCTCCATGCGGTCGCGTAGCTTCTGCTGACGCTCATCCACTCCCAAACCCTCACCTCCCCGGTCCCCGGCTTCGGTTCCAGTCTTGCATTTTTCGCCCCGTCGCCGGACTTACCCGGCGGCGGCCTCAAAGGAGAAGACGGGCCTGCACAGGTGTGCCGCCTAACGGATCAGGTGGACGTCGGAAGGTCCCTGGCCGCGGACCGGCGTACCAAAGCCAGGACCAAGGTCAAGCCGGGTCAGGGAGACCGCGGCGACGTGGAGCGCTGAAGGCACCGGCGCCGGGTTTCATCAACGATTCCAGGCCGAGGTGAACTGCCGGGGCCTCTAGCCGCCGGCCATGGACCCCACGATCGTCGCCAGCACGCCGGCAATCCTGTCCACATGCAGCACATGGTCCGCGGCATCGTCGCGTCCGATGGTCGCTTCCGGCATGGAGAACTCTTTGGAGGACGCTTGATTGGCGGCGATCACCACCCCGCCGAAATCGTGGACTGCGGTCGCGCCG
>DATLGP010000170.1:0-8962 GCA_035540395.1 Actinomycetota bacterium | reverse complement strand
GAACACCTGTGGGAGAAGCCGGAGAACCTCCCCGACCTCGCCGAGCTCGGACAGCCGCACCGGTGGCTCGCCCGCGTCGGATCCGTCTAAGCCGTCCCGCGCCCTTCGATAATCAGGCCCGGGACGCAGCCATGATCACCGGACCCCGGGGGCTGGTGTTTCCCCGGTTCGGCTCCACGGTTACCGCCAGGGTCATCTCGGGCTCCACCGCGCCGTCCACGGGCACCAGGGCAAGGCCGTCGTGCGGCACGAAGTCGGCCACCGGCTGGGGTTCCCCGTCGACGATCAGCCACAGCGTGTAGACATCATCGCCGGGATCCCTGAGGCCGGAGACCACAACCGCGGCGGCCCCCTCGCGGTCCGAAATGAAGGCCCGGCCCTCGCCTCCCGGCGACGCCTCGGTGGGAGCCATCGCCAGCACGATGGAGTCGGGCGAAGTGATCAAATTGAGGACTTCCCGTTGCTGGGCGATCACCTGTTCCTGCCGGTCCAAACGGTCGGCCTGGCCGCCTATCCGCAGAAAGGTGAGCCCTACCGCCACCAGAGCGACCACGCAGGCTGCGGCCGCGAGGCCGGCCCACTGGCCTCCCCAGGACCGGCGGGAAGGACTTTTGAGTTGAACGGGTGGAGCGATCGCCTGCAGCCGTGAGGTTTTCGCAGCCTGACTCAAGATGCGGTCCCGCAGGTCACCAGGCGCCTGGAGGCTCCCGGCGGCAAATCCCAACATGCCTGCAGTCTCCCGGTGCTCCGCGAGAATATTCGAGCATTCCAGGCATACCTTTAGATGGGCTACCAACTCCTGCTCTTCCTCGGACCCGAGCGCGTCCAGGGCAAAGACCGGAACCAGGCTCTTCAGTTCGTCATGAGTCATGGGTAGCCGTCACCTCGCTCTGCGACAGCAACGTGCGAAGGCGGATCATACCGTCGCGCATGCGCGTCTTGGCCGTTCCCAGGGGTATGTCCAAACGGCTTGCCACCTCGCTGTAGGTAAGACCCTGGAGATAGGCCAGCTCCAGAGCCTGCCGCTGGACGTCCGAAAGCTGACTAAGGGCGGCGAGGACCTTCTGCCGCCGGATGGAGACCCAGGCGGCCTCCACCACCTCGTCGCCGGAGAAATCCTGGGCGTCCATCGCAAAGTTCTCCTCACGGCGGTGCACCGAGGACTCCCGGCGTACCGCGTCGACGGCCTTGTGATGGACGATGCCCATAAGGAACGCCCCGGGTGACCCACGCTTCACATCGAAGCTGTCGGGCCTCTGCCAAAAAGCCAAGAAGGCCTCCTGCACTATGTCCTCCGCTATCGTCCGGTTTCCGCAGATCTTGAATGCCAATCCCAGGGCTGCGTTGGCGTACCGGTCGTACAGCGCCGCCAGTGACTGCCGGTCTCCGGCCGCCAGACCTCTTACCAGCCCGGCGTCGTCAACCAGGTCGCCAGCCTCGGGAGCGGACCTTCTCATCCTGCTTCTCATCGGGTATTCGCTGGTCCGGGCCGGAAAGATTGGATCGACATAGGAACTAACTCCCCTTTGCAGCGACGGTGCCAAGGTAAATGCAACCTGGGTATACCAGTCAGCCTCATTTTTCTACGCCGAGGGCCAATCCGAAGAGACCTGGTTCTCAGAATATGCGGTAAAGGATCTCGTCGAAAGGGAGGTACGACATGACGTTCGCACAGAAGTTTGCCACCGGGTTCGGTGGAGTTTACGTACTGATAGGCATTCTGGGTTTTATCGAATTTTTCGGAGGCACCATCGACCAGGAGCCCAACCAGCTGCTGGGCATCTTCGGCATCACTGCGGTTCACAATGTTGTCCACCTGCTTATCGGAGTCGCCTTCCTCGCTGCCGCCCGCACCCATTCGGCTTCTGTCATGGCCTCGCTGGTCATCGGCGCCACCTACGTGCTGGTCGGGATAATCGGTCTGTTGAACATCCAGTTCGTCAACGACCTGTTGGCCATCAATGCCCCGGACAACGCGCTGCACTTCGTCTCCGGACTAGCCGCCCTCGGGGTGGGCCTCGCCGGCCGGCGCACCTCCGTGAACGCCTGAATCAGGCACGCACAAGGAAGGGACGGCCCTCTCGGGGCCGTCCCTTTCGGTTTTCCGATTCTTAGGCCATGGTGTTAAAGTAAAACTTGAGGGCACAGCCCAGGTCCATGCGCACGTGCAGTACCAGCAGTCCCTCCATGTCGGGTAACTGACAAGGTTTGCAACGGAAGGGAGGGAATTGCATATGGCCAGTGGCACTGTTAAGTGGTTCAGCGCCGAGAAGGGTTACGGATTCATCTCACGCTCTGACGGTGATGACGTTTTCGTGCATTTCAGCGCGATCGAGGGTGACGGGTACCGCAATCTCGAAGAGGGCCAAGCCGTCGAGTTTGAGGTGACGCAGGGACCAAAGGGTCTTCAGGCGTCCTCCGTCCGGCCGGTAGACAGCGCTTGAACCTAGCCTCCTCAGTGGCTTGGGAGGGCAAAGTCGGGGATGCCGATCTCAAGATCGAAATCCCACCATCCGGACGTATCCACGCTGAATGGAGAACTTCCGCCGGCACGCGCACCAAGGTGGTCGACTCTATCGAGCAGCTTGAAAGAAGTGTTCTCTTCCAGCTCATAGTCGGGACCGAGGGTGGTTCCAAGGTCTGCGAGGAAGTGGCCGACGCGGTCGCCCTCTCGCTCGCCAATCGTGGACCCTCCACCGGCCGTGATCCCGCGGCGGCACCCCCGCCGCGTCGCAGGTCCCGTCCCGGCGGTCCCCCGAAGCGCCGAGGCGGCGCCGGTGGAAGCAGAGGCCGGCGGAGACGCTGAGCAAGCATTAGTTAACGAAAGGGCCTGCGCCAAAGCGCAGGCCCTTTTTTTGTCTAATGCAGCTAGCTGGCCACGGCCACCGGCTGGATGGCCGGAGGCGGAACCGAGCAGGTGGCGCAGCTGGGGTCCTTGCGCAGCTTCAGCTCGCCGAACTCGGTGGACTGCGCATCGAACGTCAGGATGCGCCCGACCAACGGCTCGCCGTAACCGACGAGGATCTTCAGGGCCTCGTTGGCCTGCAAAACTCCAATCACTCCCGGGAGCACGCCCAGGACACCGGCTTCCCCTCAGGTGGGGGCCAGCTCGGGAGGCGGCGGTTCCGGGTGCATGCACCGGTAGCACGGTCCCCCCTTCGCCGGCCAGAAGGTGCTCGCATAGCCCTCGAACCGATAGATCGAGCCGTAGATGCTCGGAATGCCGTACTTGTACGCGGCAGCGTTGATCAGGTACCGGGTGGAGAAGTTGTCCGTGGCATCCAGCACCACATCGAATCCGGCAAAGACCTCGTCGACATTGTCGGGAGTGAGTCGCTCCTTATAGACGTTGATCTTCACGTCGGGGTTGAGTTCGGCGATGGTCTTGCCGGCGCTCTCCGCCTTGTTCATGCCTACCTTGGCGGTGGAGTGGATGATCTGACGCTGAAGGTTGTTGTCCTCCACGTCATCCATGTCGACGATCCCCAGGGTGCCGACGCCGGCGGCCGCCAGGTAGTAGAGAGCGGGCGAGCCCAGGCCTCCGGCACCGATCACCAGCACCCGGCCCTGCGCGATCTTCTGCTGGCCTGCCTCGCCGACCTCGGGCAGAACGAAGTGACGGGAATAGCGGTCCATCTGCTTGTCTGTCCACTCGATCGGCTGGACCACCGTAAGGCCCGCATCGCGCCAGCCGGTAAACCCACCGCTCATGTGCCGCACGTTCGTGTAGCCCATCTGTTTGAGGGTTTCGGTGGCGAGAGCCGAGCGGTTACCGCCCGCGCAGTAGACGATGATGGGAGCGTCCTTGTCGGGGACCTTGGACTCGGCTTGCATCTCCAGGTAGCCCCGCGGGACGTGCACTGCGTTGGGCAGGTGACCCCGGCGCCATTCGTCGCTCTCGCGTACATCGACCAGGGTGACCTTATCGTTCTGCGACACCCGGGCAACCTCATCCGGGGGAAGGGCGCTGGCCGCCGCTTTGGCCTGCTTGAGAAGATCCTGTCCTGAGCTGGGTGTCATGCTATAGCCTATTTATCCTATTTCGAAGTGATTAAGCTGAGTATAACGAGGTGCCCGGACTTAAGTGATGAGCTGGGGTCTAGATTACCAGCGGAGCCACCTGCTCCGCCGCACGACGACCCCCTTTCCCGCGCCCATCCGCAGGGAGGCACATCGTTCGCTTAGATTACCGGCAGGCTCAGACTTCCCGGGCTTCCCGGTGCCTTGAGAAGGTGGGCAAGAGCCCTCTGCAGCGCATCTCTGGCCGCCTCGGCCTCCCTGATGCCCTCGAGCCATCCCTCCATTCCCTCCGTGGGATCGAGCGCCGCCACCAAAGTCTCATCGCCGTCCTGAAAGACGACTACATTGCAGGACAGGTGGTCGCCCACATCCAGACCTGGCCCCCCTAGGTTGCCGGAGACGATCAACTTCTCCCAGACCGCCATGAACAGGTGACGGCGGCCGCTCTCGTCGCCTATGCCGGCCGGTGCCGGCATCTCGGAGAGGATGCTGAAACCGTGCGCTCTGAGGGAGATGCGGGCTCTGGTGACAACCTGGTCGAAAGGTATGTCGGTTCGCACGCCGAGGCCGTATTCGGGATCCACCCTCCTATGCTAACGGCATGGACGACCGCCTGATCCTCGGATGTGCCCTGAACCTTTCCGACGGCAGACGGCAGGAGGTCATCGACCTGGCGGCCGGCGCCTCCTCCGCGGTGCATGTCCTCGACATCTCCTCCGACGCCGACCACAACCGGACTGTTCTGACCTTGTGCGGCAATCCCGGTTTGTTGGTGGACGCGGTAATCGAGGTGGCCCGGGTTGCGATCGAGCAGATCGACCTGCGCCAGCAGTCCGGGGTTCACCCCCGGCTCGGGGCGCTGGACGTGGTCCCGTTCTATCCCCTTCGCTCGGCGCCCATGGAAGCGGCGGTCGCCGCGGCCCGCCTCTGTGCCCGCCGCCTGTGGCGCGAGCTGGGCCTTCCGGTGTTCCTGTACGGCGAGGCCGCCGCAAGCGAAAGCACAAAAGCGCTCCCTTGGATCCGCCGTAACGCCTTCGCAGGCCGGTTCCCGGACTTGGGCGGCCGATCACCCCATCCGTCGGCCGGCGCCGCGGTAGTGGGCGCCCGCGGGCTCCTGGTGGCATACAACGTGGAATTGGACACCCAGAACCCGGCAGCAGCCCGGGCAATCGCGGCCACGGTTCGAAGCGCACACGCCGGCATGGTTCGGACCCTGGGCCTGTATCTGCCATCGCGCGCCCTCGCACAGGTCTCCATGAACATCCTCAGCCCCTCCAATTTCACTCTGGCGGAGGCGTTCGACGCGGTGGCGGGCGAGGCGGCAAAAGCCGGCATCGCAGTTCTCGGGTCTGAGGTGGTGGGCCTGGTGCCCAGGGCATGCCTCAGTGCCGCCGGTGTTAAAGCGCTGGGCCTCAGGAAAACGCCGAAGGTCCTCGAGGAAGAAGTGGACCGGCTGTTTGCCGATTAAGTTTTTGGTCGGTCGTAGTAAACCTTTAGCCGACTAGCGTGACGCCTCTTGAAGGAGATTGAGTGCGCCGAAGGCGCCTTCTCTCGCGCTCGCTGGTACCGCCCCAGATTCCGAACTGTTCGCGGTTGGCAAGCGCATAGCGCAAACACTCCTGGCGAACAGGACAATCGCTGCACACTGCTCGCGCAGCTTTGGACGAGCCGCCTCGCTCGGGGAAAAAGATTTCTGGGTCCGCTTCGACGCAACGCGCCGAACCCTGCCAGGTTAGACCTTGCTGAAATATGGCCATCGGATACTCCGTGCGTAATTACACCGCCGTAATTCTAGCATCGGCATTTATGCCCGGGTCAACCCCGATTAAACAAACTCTTATCGGTAGGGGCGGAAAAGTAGTTTGACGATGCTCGATTCCCGGATGCTCAGGGCGTTTTTGACGCAGGATGCTGGCTTACGGTCCAGCAGAACATCGGCGCAAAGTCGTTGAAGCAGTCGGCGCAGATCCAATGCAGGCCGTTCTGCGTGGCGTAGCCCTCGTGCAGCACGTCGGGAAAGTTGTCCTTCATGAACTCATGGCCGCAGAATTCGCAGTGGTCGTCCTCCCATGGCGAGTCGACCACCCGGCTGCGCGCGTAGTCGCTCCTAACCAGGGATGCCCCGAACAGGTACTTCTCCTGTCCGAACAGTCGCCAATCCTGTGGTTCGCTCATCGGCCGGCCTCCGGCGTAATCCTGCTGGGAGGTTACCCGTCCGGCCCGGGACGCGAAACGGGGAAGCCGAGTCGGCTTCCCCGTTTTTTTGATGAGGTGGGTCTAGTGGAAGGAGTCTCCGCAGGCGCAACTGCCCGCAGCATTCGGGTTGTTGATGGTGAAGCCGGACTGATCCAGGCCTTCGAGCCAGTCGACGGTTGCGCCCTTGAGGTACGGGACCGACATGCGGTCAACCCGCACGGTGACCGATCCGTCGGTCATCACGTTGTCACCTTCGAGGGGCTGGTCGTCGAAGAACAACTGGTAGCGCAGGCCGGAGCAGCCACCGGGCTGAACTGCGACGCGCAGGAAGTAATCGGGGTTTCCCTCCCTCTCGAGAAGCTCACCGATCTTGGCTGCAGCGGATGCGCCCAGAACGATGGGGCCGGGAGCAGTCTGGGTGGTGGAGGAAGCCTCTCCTACTTTTGTCTCCAAAATGTCCTCCTTGGTTCCAAAGAAACCTTGGTTAACGAAATGCATCTTCGCAGAGGCACACAATGCGCGCCGTATGGTTCACGCTACCTAACCATAGTAGCCCAAGTACCCCGGCTACTAGCCTAGATCCGGCTCGTTCGCAGTGCCTTGTGCAAACCATGCCTCCAGCTCCTCGGCCGACGGAGCCTCGGGAGCCGGCTTGCCCTTGTAGCCCTTCATCCGGTCGGGGTAGCCGACCACCGCCGCGTCGTAGTAGGGAATTCCAAGCTTTTTGCAGAAGGCGCCGGCCTGACCTCGGTCGGCCACTGTGGCCCGGGCCCATTCCCCGTCACGGGCGACGAGCAGGAGCGACTGAGGGCGAGTAGCGGTCTGGGGCTCCATGTAGGCCTCAACGCCTTTGTGCGATTCCGCGAACTGCTGCAGCACCTTCATGTCGGAACGCTTGAACTTGTCGAACAGGGCCATCTATAGCTCCGGTGCCGTGGACTCTCCTACAGTTTCGCAGACCCCGCGCCTAAAACAAGTGGCCGTCGCCTGCGGACGGAAAAAAGTTCTCCCCATCGGCTCAACCCTCATCGGTTTCCCAGCTTGGGGGAATACGCAAAGGCCCGGTGCCCGCCGGCAGAAGCTTGAGCTTTAAGACTGCGTCTCGTCTGACCTCAACGATTTCGCCGCTCCGGCGGACAATCGAATACCGGGCATCCGGACCGCCCGCATCGGTAACTCTCTGAAGAACCCCCGTAACCTCGCTGAAGGGGTGCTCCGGATCGTCCGGTATCGAATAGAGAATGGAGACTCTCTCCCCCAGGTTGTTGGAGCCGAGAACGGCCGCGCTCATGAACGTGACGCTATTCGGCCCGCTCCTCGGAAGGTGCGAACGGACTCTCCGACGCCCCGCCGGAAGCGTCGGGATGCTCGCTGAAGAACGTTGCGTTCTTGGCGATGTATTCCTTCCACTCGGCAGGGACGTTGTCGCCCGGGTAAATGGCGTCCACGGGACAAGCCGGAAGGCAGGCGTCGCAGTCGACGCACTCCTCGGGGTGAATGTAAGCTGGTCTTCGCCCTCGTATATGCAGTCAACCGGGCATTCGTCCACACAGGCCCGGTCCTTCACGCCGATGCACGGCTCGCAGATTATGTAGGTCATTTGATCCGACTCCTTCAGGTGATCTCAAGGTTTTGGGGGTCCCCGCCGGAGATTCATTCTATCCACGAAGCCTGGTAAGCGCTTATGGACCTGCTCCGCGCGCAGTGCCGGTATGCTTCGGCTCAAACTCCGGATACCCGAAGGGAGGATTCAGGCCATGCTGGGATGGGAAGTCATTCCGCGCATTCCTATCGGCAATTTCAGCGTCTCCCCTCACGGGATCGGCATCGCCGTCGGCTATTTCCTGGGTGCCACTCTCATGGTCCGGCGAGCCCGCCGCACCGGCTTCGACGAGGACCACGCATGGAATGCGGCCGTGGTAGGCGTTCTCGGTGCCATCGTCGGAGCCCGGGTGGCCTACATCATCGGCCACAGTGAGCAGTTCCAGAATCCCATCGAGTACCTGCAGATATACAAGGGCGGCATCTCGCTCATGGGCGGGCTCATTGGAGGGTTTCTCGCGGCCTACATGTACTGCCGGAGCAAGAAGCTGGACTTTGTAAGACTGGCCGACCTGGGAGCCCCTGGACTTGCCATCGGCACGGCCGTCGGCCGTATCGGAGACCTGGTGATCGGCGACCATCTCGGCAAGCCCACAAGCGGCTTTTGGGGATGGGAGTACCGGGGCGGCGAGCTGATCTCCCGCCCACCATGTGACCCGGCGGTCTATCCCAGCCCGGACGGTTGCATCCAGCCGGGGATGGTGGTTCACCAAACGGCTCTTTACGACTCCGTCTGGGCCCTCATCATCTTCTTCATACTGATGACCCTGGATCGAAAGCCCCGCCCGAAGGGTTTTCTGGTGCTGACGTGGGCCGCCCTGTATACCACCGGCCGGATAGCGACCGACTTCACCCGGGTTGACAAGACCTGGTTCGGCACCGGTCTGACCGGAAGCCAGCTGACCGCCATCGTGGTGCTGTTGCTGTCCCTCGTCGCCCTGGCGAGGATTCGCCGGGGCAAGACCGAGCCCTCGGCAGCCGGCGCCGAGCAAAAGGCTCCCGCTGCCGTGGGAGCAGGCGCCGCCGAGGCCGGCGATGGCACCGTGGAAGCTCCAGCCACCGGGGTGGAACCCGGGGAACCGGAGCCGGCAGTCGCTGCGACGGTGCCCGGGGAGGAGGCGCCGGATAACGACGGGGAGGAGGC
>DATLGP010000169.1:0-3378 GCA_035540395.1 Actinomycetota bacterium | reverse complement strand
GACGTTGGTCCCCGTCAACCCGGTTCTAAGGAGCGCACCCGCCGCATCCAGCGCCCGGTAAGCGTCGTGGTTTTTCAAATCGGTGCCGGGATCCCGCCCCTGGTCCCAGATCCTCCGCCAGGTCCGGCCGTCGACGATCGCCCCGGCGGCATCGGTCGGGCCGTCCCGGCCGTCGGTCCCGGCGGCCAGCAGGCTGGCGGTGGTATCCGGCGCGGTCGCAAGCTCTGCGGCGGCGGCCAGGGCCAGCTCCTGGCAGCGGCCGCCGAGGCCGCTGGTTCCGCCCGCCATGCTCACCACAGTCTCACCACCGGCGACCAGACAGGTTCCGGCCGGCTGCTTCACCAGCCGGTGTGCCAGGTCGATCCCGGCCCGGGCGGCCTCGCCGGCAACCGGTTCGCCCAGGGCTTGCGGGCGAAGGCCGAGCTCGGCAGCCCGCCGCGCTGCCGCCTGTACGCTCAGCCGGTTGCCGGCGATGATCTCCCACTCGGTTGTCTCGAAGGCGGGGTGTCCGGTTTTCGGGGTTTCCAGCCGGGGGTCCTCCTCGACCCGGCGCAGGTGCCGGTCCACTGCCTCGGGCAGCTCGTCCCACAGGCCGGCCGCGTCCAGTAGCTCCCGTACCTCATGTGCCCGGGTTTGGTCGGGCACGCAGGGTCCGGACCCGATTGCTGCGATGTCGTCGCCGATGACGTCGGAGATCACGAAGGCCCGCACGCGGGCGGGGTACAGAGCCAGCGCCAGGCGGCCGGCCCCCCACCGGCTGAAGCGCTTACGGACTGTGTTCATACGTGAGATGTCCAGGCCCGAGTTCAGCAGGGCCCGGTAAAGCGACTGAAGGTCGCCCGCCTTCAGGTCGGGAACCGGGGCTGCCGCCAGGCTGGTCGCGCCCCCCGACAGCAAAACCCACGCCTCGTCGCCGGCTTGGGTCCGGGCGGCCAGCCGGTCCAGCGCATCCGCCGCCGCTGCCGACCCCTGACCCGGAACCGGGTGGTCGCCGGTTAAGGGCGTGAGTCCTTCGGGGATATCGGCCGGCTCGGGTGTGACGACCACCCCCCCGGCGGGGAGTGCTCCGAGGCCGGCAAGGTGCCCAACCGCTGCGTCCGCCATGGCGCCCGCCGCCTTTCCCACCGCGACGATCCAAACCTTTTTGGTGGGCGAGGGGAGGGGTTGGGCGCTTAGGGCCGCTCTCAAGGCAGGGCCCGGCGCCGCGGCGGCGACTCCGGCCAGGTAGAGCTCGGTGAGCACGGCGGCCGGCGTTTCGGGGCGTTGCATATATGATCCGCGCATGTCCCAATCCGATTCTTTAAGTGGGCTGTCCGGCCGCCACTTCCTTTTCGTCCCCGGGCCGACGAACATACCCGAACGGGTTCTCCGAGCGATGGATCGCCCGATGGAGGACCACCGCTCGTCGGCGTTTCCCGAACTGACGCACTCGCTTCTCAGCGACCTGAAGAAGATCTTCCAGACCGAAAACGGCCGTCCGTTCATCTTTCCCGCCACCGGCTCGGGGGGATGGGAGGCGGCCCTGGTCAACACGCTCACCCCGGGCGACCGGCTACTGGCGGTGCGCAACGGTCAGTTCAGCCACCTGTTCATCAATTGCGCCCAACGGCACGGGATGAACGTGGAGGTCATCGAGGTGGAATGGGGCGAAGGAGTGCCCGCCGACCGGCTTGAGCAGGCTCTGCGCGACGACGCCGGTCAGACGATCCGGGGGGTACTGGTGGTCCACAACGAGACCGCTACCGGAGTGACCAGCGATGTGGCGGCAGTACGCCGGGCGATTGATGCGGCCGGACACCCGGCCCTGCTGTACGTCGACGGCGTCAGCTCGATCGGCAGCCTCGACTTCAGGATGGACGACTGGGGCGTCGACCTGGCGATCACCGGTTCCCAGAAGGGCCTGATGCTGCCGGCCGGCCTGGGGATCATCTGCGTGAGTTCCCGGGCGATGGAGCTGGTGGAGACCGCCGGCTGCAACCGCTGCTTTTTCGACCTGAGGGACATGACCAAAGCCAACCAGGGCGGCTACTTCCCGTATACCCCGGCGCTCTCGTTGCTTTTCGGGCTTCGGGAGTCCCTCAACCTGCTGCTGGACGAGGGGCTCGAGAACGTTTTCGCCCGGCATCGGCGGCTGGCCGGCGGTGTCCGGGCGGCCGTTCAGGCGTGGGGACTGCAGACCTGTGCCCGGCGCCCGGAGTGGAACTCGGACAGCGTGACCGCGGTGATGGTTCCCGACGGTGTCGACGGCGCCGAGGTGATCGACATCGCGTTCAAGCGCTACAACCTGGCCCTGGGAGCCGGCCTTACCCAGATGGCCGGCAAGCTGTTTCGGATCGGGCACATGGGGGACCTGAACGAGGTGATGGTCCTGGGTGCCCTGGCAGGTGTGGAGATGGCCATGAGCGACGCAGGAATCGACGTCCGGCTGGGAAGCGGCGTGGGTGCCGCCGCCGAGCATTACCGAAGCTTTCGGCTGGAGCCGGTCCTCGCGGCGGAAGCAGGCAGTTGAGCGATCGCCCTCGGGTGGTTGTAACCCGGCGCCTGCCGGAGCCGGTTGAACAAGAGCTGGTCCGTCTGTTCGACGCCCGGCTGAACCCGGAGGACCGGCCGCTGTCCCCCGCCGAGCTGGCCGAGGCCGCCGGTTTTGCCGACGCCCTTTTGCCCACGGTGACCGACAAGATCACCGCCTCGGTGCTCGGCGTCGAGCCTCTAAGGGCACGGATCGTGGCGAACTTCGGAGTCGGCTACAACAACATCGACGTAGCGGCTGCGAAGGCGGTGGACGTCGCAGTCACCAATACGCCCGATGTCCTCACCGACTGCACGGCCGACCTGGCGATGACGCTAATGCTCTCGGTGGCTCGCCGGGCGGGGGAGGGAGAGCGCCATTTGCGGTCGGGCTCCTGGACCGGCTGGCGGCCGACCCACATGTTGGGGACCAAGGTGACCGGCAAAACACTGGGTGTCGTTGGGTTGGGCCGTATCGGCCGGGCGGTCGCCCGGCGGGCCCACCACGGGTTCGGCATGCGCATCCTTTATTACGATGCGATGCCGGTTCCGGCGGAGGAGGTGGCGTCTCTTCAGGCGGAGCAGCGCAGCCTGGAGGACCTGCTGGCGGAGAGCGACTTTGTCTCGTTGCACTGCCCGGCCACCCCCCAGACCCGCCACCTGATGAACGCGGCAACGCTGAAAGCGATGAAGCCCGATGCGTTTTTGATCAACAGCGCCCGCGGCGACGTGGTTGACGAAGCGGCCCTGGTCGAGGCGCTCCGGTCGGGCACGATCGCCGGCGCCGGGCTGGACGTGTATGAGGGGGAACCCTCGGTTACCGCCGAGCTTCTCACCATGGAGAACGTCGTTCTGCTGCCGCACCTGGGC
>DATLGP010000168.1:0-15841 GCA_035540395.1 Actinomycetota bacterium | reverse complement strand
GGCCCGGGGTCCGGTTCAATAGAAGAAATCTCGATCTGGCCGGCGCGCTAGCCGGCCGGGTCAATTTTCGCTTGAGGTCCGACGGTGAGACGTTATCCGTCCCAGCAGCGGAGGCGGCGAGATTTGAACTCGCGATGGGGTTGCCCCCAAACCAGCATTCCAAGCTGGCGCCATAGGCCGGTCTAGGCGACGCCTCCGCTTCTGATTGTAGTGGCTGATGGATTCTGTGGCGTCGTGGCGGTGGAGGTGGGATTTGAACCCACGGAGCCTTTCAGCTCACGCGCTTTCGAGGCGCGCCCGTTCGGCCGCTTTGGTACTCCACCGGAATCAATTATAGGAACTGGTCCGGGACACCGGACGAAAGGCCGGACAATGGCTGGGGCAGCCGTCGGCCGCTAGACGGATTAGGCGCTACCCGGGACGCCCGGGACCCTTCTCTGCTCGAAGAAGCCCTGGATCACCGCAGCACACTCATCTTGGAGCACGCCGGAGGTCAGTTCGCACTGATGCATCAGGCGGGGATCCTGCACAATGTTGTAGATCGACCAGGCGGCCCCTCCCAGAACATCCGGCGCTCCGTAAACCACCCGGCGGACCCGAGCTGCGACCAACGCCCCGGCGCACATCGGACAGGGCTCAACGGTCGAGTAGATCGTGACTTCGGTTAGCCGCCACCGCCCCAGTCTTTTGGCGGCGCCTCTCAGACACAGGACCTCGGCATGAGCGGTCGGGTCGCCCCGAAGCTCCCGTTCGTTGTGAGCGGCGTAAACCACATCCCCGTCGGATACGGCGACGGCTCCGACCGGTACATCCTCGTGGGCTAAGGCCAGACGCGCCTCCTCGAGGGCGAGGCGCATGAAGCGAATGTCCTGATCGACGTCGGGCTCCGGGGTCACGCCGGTTAGCTTACCGGTCCGCCGCCTCGACCCCGGCCGCAAGATTGCTTGTTAATTACAAGATTGCTTGTTAATTATTGGGTCAAGGAGCCGATCTTAAGGGGTCACGGGCGCCAAGGCCCGTCCGTCGTGGAGGGTTGCCAGGTTGAGCTTCGTCATTCCTTTGCGCGGAGGGTTGAGGAAAAAGTCCCAAGTCCAACTGGCCGGGGACCTCGAGGTCCGCATCCCTACCCTGTTCAAGGTTCCCCTTCGGGTTTCCCGCGGCGAAGTGCTTGGCTGGATAGCCTCGGCGGACCTTGCCGAGCCGGAGAATCTGCCGGTCTGGAAGCGGGTACCGGAACTCCGCGCGCTGCCCTCCGGTCAGGGTTCAGGCAGATTCGACATCACCGTGTTGTTTCGCCGTCCGGTGCGCCTGCCGCGCCTCACACTTTCTGCATACCAGGTCATGGAGGTGACCCGCAAGCAGGAGCGTGAGGGAATCCTGGTCGACGGGGTAGCCCTCCAGGTTCGGGATCCCGAACAGGCCCAACGGCTGCTGACCGGCTGGGGTGCGGGGCAGTTCACGACGCTCGAGGAGGCCTTCAACGCCCAGGTGGGTGTCGAGGCCGACCCGATCGCGGCCCAGCACCTGAAGGAAGAGCGGAATCTAGCACGGCATAAGGAGCTCCGGAAGCTCTACTGGTACTCGCGGCTCGGGGCGGTTGCCATCTTCGGCCAACTCGTCTTGAGGATGTGGGAGGGCGAAGCCGCGGGACTTCAGATCCTGGCCGCCGTGGCATTGGGCGGGGCCTTTGCCTTCCTGTTTGCCGCCGCCTACCGCAGTATGCGCTTCGGATTCAAGGCCCCCGAGCAAGGTCGGTCTCACCGCCGGGTGATCGCTGCCATGACCCCGCCGGTCGCCGCCGGCCTGGCGGGTCTGTTCGCACTTCGCTCCGCGGACTGCTTCTGCTCGTTCCCCCCGCTGGTGCAGATGCTGGTGTTCCTGGCACCAGCAGCGTGGATGACCGGGGCTTTCGCAGCCGGTTTCGGGATGCTGGGAACAAAGCAGCCGCAGATGAAGCGACCGGGAAGCACCAAGCAGCCCAAGCCTCTCGCAGCCACCGGAGCCCGGTAGACCCGAGGTCACGCTACCCAGCGTCCCGGGAAGGGCCGCGGTTGGTTGACGGCTACCGCCCGAACCGTCCTCGGGTAGGAACGAAAGCGCGCCCTGAGGGATTCGAACCCCCGACCTCGTCGTCCGTAGCGACGCACTCTAATCCACTGAGCTAAGGGCGCAACGCGGAGGCAGCGAGATTTGAACTCGCGAGGGGGTTGCCCCCCAACGGGATTAGCAATCCCGCGCCATAGACCGGACTAGGCGATGCCTCCGCCCCGATTTTGCCACAGTCTTGGGCCTGCCGGGACCGGCGCGGCGGCCGGTGTGCCTCCATAACGGAATAATAGAGAGCGGTGGAGTACCGAAGCGGCCGAACGGGCGCGCCTTGAAAGCGTGTGAGCTGAGAGGCTCCGTGGGTTCGAATCCCACCTCCACCGCTCCGGCATCCGGGTCCGGCTAGCCGGGGGGCGCGATTATCTCGAACCCCGTATAGGGCCGCAGCGCCTCCGGGATCGTCACCGACCCGTCGGCCTGCTGGTGGTTTTCCAGCAGGGCCACTATCGCCCGGCCCACCGCCACGGCAGTGCCGTTCAGGGTATGGACGAGCTCGGTCCCCGACTCCGCCTTCATGCGGACCCCCAGCCGTCGGGCCTGGAAGTCCCAGTCGTTGGAGCAGGAGGTGACCTCGAGCCAGCGGTCGCCGCCGGGCAACCAGGCTTCGATGTCGAACTTGCGGTAGTTCGGTGCGGCCAGCTCTCCCGCGGCGATGTCCAGCACCCGGTAGGGGATCTCCAAAGCCTGGAAGAACCCCTCCTCCTGCGCCAGCAGCCGGCCGTGCTCTTCGTCGGACTCCTCGGGATGGCAGAACGAGAACATCTCCACCTTGTCGAACTGGTGGACCCGGATGATGCCCCGGGTGTCCTTGCCGTAGGTTCCCGCTTCCCGCCGGAAGCAGGTGGAGATGCCGGCGTAGCGGACGGGCAGCTCCTTGGCGGCAAAGATCTCGTCGGCGTGCATGCCGGCGATGGGAACCTCGGAGGTCCCCGCCAGGTACAGGTCGTCGTCGGCCGTCTTGTAGACCTGGGCCTCGTCGGTGGGGAAGAACCCGGTCCCGTACATGGCCTCCTCCCGCACCAGCACCGGCGGGATCACCGGCACAAAGCCCTCGGCCATCAGCCTGTCGAGCACAAATCGCACCAGGGCGAGCTCCAGCAGGGCACCCTTACCCCGCAGGATCGCAAAGCGCGAGCCCGATACCTTGGCCGCCCGCTTGACGTCGATGATGCCCAGCCCCTCCCCCAGGGTCAGGTGGTCGGCCGGCGCGAAGTCCATCTGCCGGGGGGACCCCACCCGGCGGAGCTCGGCATCCTCCCGGCCGGGGGGCGAATCCGGATGCACCAGGTTCGGGACCAGTCGGAGCGCGGCGTCCAGCTCCTCGGCGGCCCGGCCCAGGTCCGCCTCCAGGGCCCTCAGGTCGGCTCCCTTTTGCTTGTTGTCTGCAATGGCCCCGGCGCGCTGCTCGGGCGGGAGCTTGCCGATCTGCTTCTGGGCGCGGTTGAGGTCTGCCCTTAGGTTATCGACGACGGTTACCAGCCGGCGATGCTCCCGGTCCAGCCCGATCAGCGCATCCAGGTCGATATCAGCCCCGCGCTGCCTCATGGAAGAGGCGATCCTGCCCGGATCTGTGCGCAGCAGGCGCAGGTCTATTGCTATCTCTTGACCTTCTGCTGGGCTCCCAGTGCGTTGGCGATAGCCCGCTGCTCCTCGGCCGACAGGTTGTGCTCCGAACTGCCGCCTTTGATCGGCTTGGCGTAGGCCCGGGACTCGGCACGTGCGTTGATCGAGGTGATCACCAGCCCGTTGCCGTGGTCGTCGAGCAGGGCCGCGCTGAACGACATCTTGCCGCCCATGTCGTCGAACGCGTCGTAGCGCACGACTCCCAGGTTGCGGGCGGAGCGGCCGAGCAGGGCGAACAGCTCCTCCTGCCGCTTCGCCTGGCTGCGAAGCACCTTCTCGAAGCCCTCCACCCTTTGTACGTTGTCCGAAATGACCTCCAGCAGGGTCTTGGCGTCGTTTTTGCCCTGCAAAATGGCCATGGAACGCCTCAGGTGGGTAAGCCGGTTGTTCGCCACGGCGGCGACGCCCAGCGCCAGCAAAGCCACCGCGCCTGCGACGACCGCTATAAGGGTCTGCTGATCCAAGAAGACTCCTAGGTCGGGCCTATAAGGATACGGTCGAGAGGGGGAACCGAGCGGGATTGTCGGGCCGATCCGGCCCTCCAATCCCGTAACCCGGCTGCTCAGCCGATGCTTCCGTGGGCGAAAGAGGATTTGAACCTCCACGAGCTTGCGCTCACTGGCACCTGAAGCCAGCGCGTCTACCATTCCGCCATTCGCCCTTGCCTATCAATTAGTTTAGCGTGGCCCTGGTTGGAGGAACCTTCAGCCATGCTGTACTAACCTCGCCACTATATTGGTTGTCAGCCGGTAGGGACTCGAGAGGACGTCTAAGTGGGCCTGGTTGACGAATTTGAGAATAGGCTCGAACGGGTGGTCGAGGGCGTCTTCTCCAAGGCTTTTCGCTCCGACGTCGAGCCGGCAGAGCTGGGGCGCCGTCTCCTGCGGGAGATGGAGGCGGGAAGGAGCGTCAGCGTGGGTGCGGTTTACGTGCCCAACGACTTCGTCATCCGGCTGGCGCCGAACGACTTCGCCCGATTCGAAGGCCTGATTCCGACCCTGCGGACCGAATTCGGCACGCTGCTCAAAACCAACGCCGGCCAGCGCCGGTGGCGCCTGCCCGGGCCGATAAACGTGCGTTTTGAGGAGGACGAGTCGCTGAAAGGGGGCAAATTCGAAGTTGAGGGAATGCATCTGGCCGCCGACCCGTCGGACCCGTACTCGGCCCAGCCCGACGTGCTCGTCCACCTGGGCACGAACCAGAGCTGGAACCTGGATTCCGACGAGATCACCCTCGGGCGCTCCTCGAGCAACGGGATAGTGGTCGACGACGCCAACGCCTCCCGCAACCACGCCCAACTCTCCCGGCGCGCCGACGAGTGGTGGATCACCGACCTGGACTCGACCAACGGGACTCTCGTAAACGACGCGATGATCAAGGAGAGGCGCTTGAACCACGGGGACCGGATCAAGATCGGGGCGACCGAGATTGAGTACCGCGGAGCGGCATCGGGGATAACCTAGACATGCCCGAAGCCGTCCTCGATATCCTCAAGTACTTCTTTCTGTTCCTTCTCCTTCTTTTCCTGGCCCGGGCGGTGAAGGCCATGATTCTTGAGATCTCCGGACCCCGCGCCTCTCGGGGCGGCCCGGTGGCTCCCGCAGGAGTCGGTGTGGCGGCCCGGCCCGCCGGGCGGGCCCCGGAAAAGATGGCGGTTACTGCTCCCGGCAGCAAGCCCCGGATGTTTGACATCGGCGACGAGCTGATCATCGGAAGGGCCGACAAATGCCACGTCGTGATCAGCGACTCTTACGCCAGCCAGATCCACGCCCGCGTCTTTCGCCGTCAGGATGCGGTTTACATTGAGGACATGGGATCCACCAACGGCACCTACCTGAACCGCAAGAAGGTCACCTCGCCCTTGCAGGTCAACCGGGGGGATACCGCGCGCATAGGCAAGACCGAGATGGAGTTCCGACGATGACAACCGAGTTCCGCTGGGGTTCTTGCACCGAGGTGGGCCTGGTCCGCCAGGTCAACGAGGATTCCAAGCTCGCCCAACCGCCCCTGTTCGCGGTGGCGGACGGGATGGGGGGCCACGCCTCCGGCGACGTAGCCTCCGCCATCGCCATCGAGGTCTTCGAAGAGGCGCTGAGCAAGTCCGACTCGATCTCCGACGCCGTTCACAATGCCAACCGGGCGATCTTCCAAAGGGCGGCCAAGGACCCGGACCTGACCGGCATGGGGACCACTCTTACCGCGATGTGGGCGGAGGAAGGCTCGGCTCAAATCGCCCACGTCGGCGATTCCCGGGCCTACCTGCTGCGCGACGGTCAGCTCACCCGGCTCACCACCGATCACACCGTGGTCAACCGGCTGGTGCAGCAGGGACGAATCATGCCTGAGGATGCCGACCGCCACCCTCAGCGGTCCTATCTGGAGCGAGCACTCGGGGTGGACCCCGAGGTCGAGGTCGACGTGCACATGCTGGACATGGCCCCCGGCGACCGGGTCCTGCTGTGCAGCGACGGGCTATTCGGGATGATCGACGACGAGCTGATTCAAAACATCCTCGAGCAGGAACGTAGTCCGCAGCGAGCCGCCGAACGCCTGTGCGAGGAGGCGGTCCACGCCGGGGGCAACGACAATGTCACCACCGTAGTGGTCGACTTCCCCGCGGCCCGCAAGAGCTCGCCCACCGACAACACGGGGTCCTACGCCACTTCGGCAGCCGCCTCCACCGGGCTCACCGATACCGGCCCGCTCGGCTCGTCAGATACAAGCACGGTCCAGACTCTCAGCCCGTCCCGCTCGGCGCGCTCCCAGCCGGCGCGCTCCCAGCCGGATCCTTCGCAGCCTGCGCCTTCGCAATCGCCCATCCGTTCCAGCTCCACCTCGTCTTCCCAGCGGTCGCGGGGAAAGGCCAGGTTGCTGGTGTGGCTCGTCGGAATTGCTGCGCTGGTGGCAGGCGGCATCTTTCTCGCCCGGATGTCGATAGCCAACTCCTGGTACGTCGGAGATGACAACGGCACGGTTGCCGTGTTCAACGGAGTCCCCGGTTCGGTGGCAGGAATCGAGCTGAGTGAGCTGGACGCTCGCACCGAACTGCGCAGCGATTCCCTCCCAGAGCTGTATCAGGGCCGTCTGCGGGAGGGCATCCGGGCCAGCAGCCGAAGCGACGCCCGGGCCATAGTCGCCGACCTCGAAAAGCTGGCCGCCTCGCCGTCCCCTGAACCAGCGGAACCGGGGGGCTCCGAGTCGTCTCCGGGAGCGCAATCGGGCAACCAACCAGCCGGGGACCCGCCGGCCTGATGCTCGTGTCTTTCCGGCAGGCAACCCGGAGTAGCTTGCGGTGATCACCGGCACGGCCCGGCGCAACACCGAGGTCTCTTTGATGGTGATCAGCCTGGTCATCGCGATCGGGGGGTACTGGCTCGCCTCGTTGTCACGCAGCCCAACCGTGCCGGCCGGCATTGCCCTGTACGGGGTGGTCTATGCCGCGATCTATGCCACCGCCCACCTGGCCGTCCGCAAGCTCGCCCCAAAAGCCGACTCGCTGCTTTTGCCGATCGCACTGATGCTGAACGCCGTCGGCTTTGTGGTGATCTACCGGCTGGAGATCCCCACCGAAAACGTCGGCCTGGCGGCCGCGCAGACCCAGTGGCTGGTGGTGGCGATCGCCGCCTTCATCGGCGTCCTGTGGTGGGTGAAAGACGTACGGGCGCTGGCCCGCTACCGGTATACCTTCGCCTTTGCCGGGGTGGTCCTGCTCCTGCTGCCGACGCTTCCGTTCATCGGCCGGGAGATCAACGGCGCCCGCTTGTGGATACGCCTGGGTCCCTTGAGCTTCCAGCCTTCCGAGCTGGGCAAGATCGCCCTGGTGCTGTTTTTCGCCGGGTATCTGTCCGAGCGCAGGGAGCTGCTGGCCGTAACCACGCGCAAGATCGGCCCCCTGGGCGTCCCGGCGCTCCGGCACTTCGGACCGGTGGCGGCCGCCTGGGCCGTGTCGCTTCTGGTCATGATCAACCAGAAGGACCTCGGGTCGTCGCTGCTGTTCTTCGCGATCTTCGTTGCGATGCTGTGGATGGCCACCGGCCGGCCGATCTACCTGATCAGCGGGGTGGCGATGTTCGCCCTGGGTGCCTTTATCGCCTCCCAGATGTTCAGCCACGTCCAGGCCCGGATGCTGGTCTGGCGGGACCCCTTTGCCTACATCAACGACCGCGGGTACCAGGTGGTCCAGTCCTTGTTTGCCTTCGCCACCGGCGGGGCCTGGGGCACGGGCCTCGGGCTCGGCCGTCCCGACCTCATCCGGTTCAGCGTGCACACCGACTTCATCTTCTCCAGCGTGGGCGAAGAGCTGGGCCTGGTGGGCGCGGCCGCGGTTCTGACCGCCTACGCCTTGATGGCCGCGCGGGGGTTCGGCCTGGCCACCCGCTGCCGCGACGACTTCTCCCGCCTGCTGGCCGCCGGCCTCATCTTCACGATCAGCTTTCAGACGATTCTCATCGTCGGCGGGGTCACGAACCTCATTCCCCTGACCGGGGTTACCATGCCTTTTATGAGCTACGGCGGCTCTAGCCTGCTGTCGAACTTCATCGCGATCGCTCTGCTTCTTAGGATTTCCGATGAAGTTAGCCGCGCGGGCGGCCAGGCCCCGCCGACCGAGATGAACCTGGCGGCCGGAGGCGGCCGTTGAACAAACAGATTCGGGTGGTTGGTTTCACCATGCTTGCTCTGTTCGGCCTGGTGTTCGTGAACCTGTCCTGGCTGCAGCTGGTTCGGGCCGAAAGCCTGGCGAACCACCCCTCCAACACCCGGCTTCTGCTTAAGGAGTATGCCCTCGAGCGAGGTGCCATCCGGTCGGTCAACGGGGATACTCTGGCCATCAGCGAGCCCACCCCCGATTCCGAGTTGAAGTCCATTCGCCGCTACCCCAAAGCCGAGCTGTTCGCCCACCTGACCGGCTACTACTCCATCCGCTACGGGCGTGAGCGGCTCGAGCGGTCCTACAACCGGCATCTGACCGGGGAGGGCGGGGTGGTTACCATGCAGGACCTCGGCGACCGCCTGCTCGGAAAGGGCAAAAAAGGCGACACCCTGGTCCTGTCCATCGACACCGCGGTACAGCAGGCGGCAGACGATGCCCTGGGCGGGCGCAAGGGCGCCATCGTCGCCCTGGACCCGGTGAGCGGACAGATCCTCGCTATGGTTTCCAAGCCCTCGTTCGACCCTAACGGGCTCTCCCAGCATTCGGCCCAGGGCCAGCAGGACATTTGGGTTGCCCTCAACGAGGACGAGGAGAACCGCCCGCTGGTCCACCGGGCCGCGCGCTCCACCTATCCGCCGGGGTCCACCTTCAAGGTGATTACGGTTGCCGCGGCGCTCGAAAACGGGATAGGCCCCGACACCAGCTTTCCCGCCTCCAGCGGGTACCAGCCGCCGCAGACCGACCGGGTGATCCGCAACTTCGGCGGAGGCACCTGCGGCGGCGACATGCGGGACGCGCTGCGGGTGTCGTGCAACACCTACTTCGCACGCCTGGCGGCCGAGATGCCGGCCGGCATCCTTCAGGAGACGGCGGCGGCATTCGGCTTTACCGAGACGCCTCCGTTGGACATCAGCGCGGTGGCCAGCCGGATGCCGGATGACGACGACCTGCGGTCCCCCGCCTTCCGTGCGCTCTCGTCGATCGGGCAGTACAGCGTCGCCGCCACGCCACTTCAGATGGCGCTGGTCGCCGCCGGGATAGCCAACGGGGGCAACGTGCCGGAGCCCAAGCTGGTAAAGCAGATCGAGGACGCCCGGGGCTCGGTGGTCCAGCAGACCAGCCCCAAGATCTGGAAGAGGGCCGTTTCGGCTTCCACCGCATCGACGATCAAGGACATGATGGTCGACGTGGCCGCCAACGGCACCGCCCGGGCCGCCGCCCTTCCGGGCGTGCAGGTTGCCGCCAAGACCGGAACCGCCCAGACCGGGGCCACCGGCGACGACAGCATCGCGTGGACCATCGCCTTCGCTCCGGCGGATTCCCCCCGCATTGCGATTGCAGTGATGGTGGAGGGCTCGGGGCCGGGCAGCGACGAAACCGGCGGCCGGGTGGCTTCGCCGATGGTCCGCCAGGTTCTTCAGGCTCACCGCTCCGTAGCCGGATGGTGACGCACCCGGACAGTCCAATGCCGGGCAAACAATACGGGGGGCGGTACCAGGTAAAAAGCTCGATCGCCTCCGGCGGCATGGCCGAGGTGTTCCTGGCCCGAGATGGCATGCTGGACCGGCTGGTGGCCCTAAAGCTCATGCATCCCGAGTTCGCCCGCAACTCTGCCTTCATCGAGCGGTTCCGGCGGGAGGCCCAGGCCGCGGCAAGCCTTAACGACCCCCGGGTGGTCGCGATTTACGACTGGGGATCCGACGCCGGCACCTACTTCATCGTCATGGAGTACGTCGAGGGCGACACCCTCGCCGACATCATCGGCGCCTCCGGGCCCCTGCCGATCTCCAAGGCGGTGAAGATCGCGGTGGACGTGCTCGGAGGGTTGCACCTGGCCCACCAGAAAGGCATCGTCCACCGCGACGTCAAGCCGGCCAACATCGCCATCACGGTCGGGGGCCAGATAAAGGTGATGGACTTCGGAATCGCCCGGGCCGCCCACGACGGCGCGATGACCGTCACCCAGACCGGGATGGTGATCGGAACCGCCAGCTACTTCTCCCCCGAGCAGGCGCAGGGCAAAGCGGTGGACGCCCGGTCCGACATCTACTCGGTAGGTGTGGTGCTCTACGAGATGCTGACCGGGGTGGTGCCTTTCAAAGGTGAGTCCCCGGTGGCGGTGGCCTACAAGCATGTGACCGAGGACCCCACTCCGCCCCGGGCCCTGGCGGAGGACATACCGCCGGCTCTGGAGGCGGTGGTGATGAAGGCTCTGGCCAAGAACCCCGACAACCGGTACCAGACCGCCCAGCAGATGAGCCAGGACCTCGAGCGTGCGCTGCGCGGGCAGCAGGTGGAAGCCACCCCGTTGATGTCTTCGCAGGAGGAGACCGCAACCATGGGGGCCGTCGCCTACGACCGGGCGCAACAGCAGTATCACGACCGGCCGGAGCCCACCGGCGTGATGATGGGGGGACCTGTGCCCCGCCGGGCCAAGCCGGGCCGGGGGATCGCTAAGGCACTGATCACCGTGGCGGTGCTGGTCGCGATCGGCCTCGCCGGGATGGCTTTTTGGATGTTCTCGCAAAACGCAGCGCCCGATATCACGGTTCCCAGGGTCACCGGTATGAGTCTGGAGGAAGCGGAGCAGGTGCTGGCGGATGCCGGGCTCACCACCAGGGTGGCGCGTCGCCAGCCGAGCTCCGATGTGCCGGCCTTCTCGGTGATCTCGCAGGACCCCGAGGACGGCCGCAGGGTGACCGAAGGCGCCGTCGTCGCGTTGGTCATCTCAACCGGACCCGAGGAGGTGGATGTCCCCACCGTGGTCGGGCTGACCCGCGAGGAGGCTGACCAGCTTTTGATCGATGCCGGCCTGGCGGTAGGCGAAGTCGGCGCCGAGGCCAGTGAAACCGTCCCCGAAGGAAGAGTGATCAGCCAAACCCCGGCAACCGGCCGGTTGGAGATAGGCGAACCGGTCAACTTCGTGGTGAGCACGGGAAGGGATTTGATCTCAGTTCCTGCGGTTGTCGACCTGCCCGACGGGGAGGCTCAGGCAGTACTGACCGATGCCGGCCTCACCGTCCGGACCCAGCAGGCCTGTGACACCGACCGGGCCGGAGGCACGGTTGCGGCTCAGGATCCCGCGCCCAATGCCCAGGTCACTGCCGGGACGCAGGTCACACTCACCATCAACACGCTCGCGGCAGTGCCCAATGTCATCGGCCAGGAGACCGATGCTGCCCGGGCCACCCTGGAGCGAGCGGGGTTCCGGGTCGAGGTACAAAACGCGCTTCCGGTCCCCGTCTTCGACACCGTCAGCACCCAAACCCCGCAGGCCGGCGAAAGGGCCTGCAGTGGGGGCACCGTCCGGATCCGTATTACCTAGGAAACCCCGACACTCAAAAAGTTGCTCAGCAACGTCATCCCGGCCGGCGTCATTATCGACTCGGGATGGAACTGGACCCCCTCCACCGCAAGCTCCCGGTGACGCACGCCCATGATCACCGTGTCCTCAGTGTGGGCGGTGGCTTCCAGGCACTCGGGCAGCGAATCCGGACGGATGACCAGCGAATGGTAACGGGTGGCCGGAAACGGGTTCGGCAAGCCGGCGAAAACCCCCTGCGAGGTGTGCTGAATAGCAGATGTCTTGCCGTGCATCAAAGCCGCTGCCCGGACGACGTCGCCGCCGTAGGCCAGCCCTATTGCCTGGTGCCCCAGGCACACCCCGAGCAGCGGCACCCGGCCGGCGAAGGCGTGGATCGCATCGACACAACAGCCGGCGTCCCGGGGGTGGCCCGGCCCCGGAGAAATGACCACGACATCGGGATTAAGCGCTATCAGATCCTCAACTGCGGCGTCGTTGCGGACGACCACCGGCTCGGCCCCGAGCGATCCCAGGTACTGCGCGAGGTTGAAGACGAACGAGTCGAAGTTGTCTATCAGCAGGGCGCGCACCGGCGGATTGGTGCTCGGGGCTAGAAGTTGGCCGGGAGGAAGCGAGGGACGACGTACTCGAAAAGATAAAACAGGAACGGTAGTCCCAGCACGATGACCAACAGCCACACCAAAGCCTTTTTGCCGCCTTCTGCCATTTACTTCTCCTTGTTCCAGAGCGATCCGGCGGTTTTACGCGTCCGGCAGGGGCCCGACCCCGGGATCGGTCGTTTGCAGGCCGGTGGGCGTGCCCTGAAGCTGAGCCACAATTATCAAACGTTTAGCTGCGGAGAAGCGGGGATGACAGGTGGTCAGGGTCAGGCGGGCGTCGGACGAGGGCGCGATCACCCCGATCTCGGTCGGTAGAACAACTTTGGACTCGGTCACCTTGTAGGTGTACGGGCCCTTGGCATCGTAGACAATTATGTCGTCGCCCGGTTCCAGCTCATCCAACCGGTAGAAGGGCGCCCCGTAGGTGGTTCGGTGACCGGAGATCACCATGTTTCCGAGCTGTCCGGCCAGAGCGGTGTCCGGGTAGTGTCCGGGACCCTTCTTCAGGTCCTCGACCTCCACGCCTTCGACAACTATCGAGTCCACCCCGATCTTGGGGATCTTGATGATTCCCATGCCGCTGCCCAGCTCGGGCGCCTCGTCGGGGCTTACCTGCCACTGCTGCTCGATCTCCGACGCGAGGGCCCGTTGCTGACGGCCGGTGACGATGTTCGTTCCCACCAGTTGATAGGCGAGGAACAACAGAATCAAGGTGCCGAAGCCGATGAAGCCGCGGCCGACCACACGAAGAGCCATAGGTCCTAAGGGTAGCACTCTCCCGGGGCGCAACAGTCACGAGGATCGGTGGCCCGCCGGGTCTCGGTAGAATGCCTTCTAGAAAACAGTTGAGGAGTGCCATGCCCAAGTCAAAGTCGAAGCGCAACCGTTACGTCCCGCCGCCGCCACCCAAGCCCAAGCCCTCGCCCAAATGGATTCCCTACGCCTTCTTCACACTGATCGCCGTGGGGTTTTCCATGATCATGGCGCGCTACCTGTTCAGCACAACCTTCCCGGTTTTGGACAGCAACTGGTACCTGGGGGGCGGGTTGGCGATGGTGGCGATAGCTTTCGCAATCGCCACACAGTGGCGTTAGCCGGGACCTAACCCTCCTCGCGCCTGATCAGGACCATCGCTTCCCCGCAATGGCGGGGGGCTCGTTCCTTAGCCACTGCGACCACCGCCAGCTCCAGGCCGCACATCTCGCAGATGTAGCTGAGCTGCAGCTGGGGGTCTACCTGCATGGGGGCAAGGTCGGGCGGTGGCGGATGGGTCAGATGGTGGAAATAGCCAATGCCCAGCCGGGCAATCGCCAGGCCCATGAGGACGGCCACGGCGATCCGCCAGCCCCCGGTGACGTTGCCCAAGGCCCTGATGAACAAAGTTCCGACGACCGCTACCAAAACGATTCCCACAACGCCCGCAACTACCCGGAACACGACTTTGCCGGGACCCGATTCGACCGCCTCGTCCTCAAGTTCGTGTTTGCGCGCCATTCCTCTACTGTAAGGGAGCCGCCGCGGACGGGCGCATCCCAGCCCGGCGAACCCTCTCAGGCGTCATCATGGACTATCCTGGCGAGGGCCGGAGGGTGGGGCCGGGGCGGATTTGCGGTAGCCCGCAAATGGACAGGAGGAGCCTAGATGGCGGTCAAGTTTCAATCCGAAGAGTACTTTCAGGCGGCCAACGAAGCCCTCCAGAGCAGTGAGGATGTCGCTAAAGCCGCCAAGGGCCATAACGTTGTGCTGCAGGTGATTACCCGGGACTTTCCCGAGGTGGGAGAGAAGAAGAGCTTCATCAGGATCGACAAAGGAGCAATGCTGGTCGGATCGGGGGAAGTGGAGGACCCGGACGTGACCATCACCCAGGACTACGAGACCGCGGTGGAGCTGGACAAGGGGGAACTGAACCCTCAGGTGGCTTTCATGGAGGGCAGGATCAAGATCAAAGGCAACCTCATGAAGGTGATGTCCCTCCAAAAACTGCTCCAGGAGCTTGGACCCGCCACCAAACACATCGAACGGGAGTACTAGCGTTCGGGCTTACCGGCCATCCGGCGACCGGCTCTAACAGACCTTCAGTTGTGCTCGACCAGGGACCCCTGAGTCAACGGTGCCTCAGGTCTCCTCCTGAAGGAAGGCCTCCTGCATCTCGCCCCCGCACTTGGGGCACTCCTCCATCTGGCCCTCGTTATAGGCCTCGAGGACGACGTAGCAATCCGGGCACATCCAGTTCGTGAACTCCATACTTTGTTAACTACCCACTTGCCCGAAATATTTCCCATGCCGGCCAGCTTGCTCTCCGGCTCCTTCGTGCGGTGAGATAAATTGTCCAGCGGCTTTATGGTAGGCATAGGCAGCGGGAATCCGCCGCCCTATTGCTGGACCACTCGAAAGTAGGTACCTGTGAATTCGCAGAACGACACCCTGGAGCGGATTCGGGAGGCATTCCGGCTTCACTGCCGGTCGGAGCACCTGGAAGGGCTGCGGAGGCTGCATGAAATTTGGGACGAGCTGGATCCGGACGGCGACCCCTTCTTCCGCTGCCTCACCGCCCATTACCTGGCCGAAACCCAATCCGATCCGAACGAGGCCCTCCGGTGGGACATGCGGGCCTTGCAGGTCGCCGAGTCCGCCACCGTCGAGGGTGACGCGACCCGCCCCTCGGAGGCCGCGCTCCACGCTTTTTATCCGTCTCTGCACCTTAACCTCGCCGACGGCTACCGCAAGCTCGGGGATTTCGATAGCGCCCGCCGGCACGCCGATCTGGGCATGGAATCAAGCGGAGGGCTGGGTTTGGATGCCTACGGACAGAACGTCCGGGCGGGCCTGGTCAGGGTGACGGCACAGATCGAGGAACTGGACAGCGGCCCCTCGGTGATCTTCGACTTCGACTGAGCGGGGCTTATTAGAGAGGACGCTCGGTTTCGGACTTCATCTCTTCCAGGTCTTCCTCCACCTCTCGCCTTTTGGCACGGATCTCTTCGATCTCCCGGTTGCTGACCGGCATCTCCGCCACGGTCTTCTCCCGCTCCGCCCCGCCGATGCCCCTGAACCTCTGGTCTTCGCGGTCCTCAGCCATGCGCTGTCCTTTCACTCGTGGATTTCCTTTCTAGTTATCTCCTTCCCGTCCTGGATCCAATCACGCCGCGCGAACGGGGAGGCCGCCGGCCGGACCACCTTTGGAGCACCCTGCCCAGCTCCTCAATGCGAACCGGCTTGGTGATGTAATCGTCCATCCCGCGCTCAGGCACCGCTCCCGGTCGCCGTTCATCGCTCCCGCGGTCATCGCGATCACCGGGGTGCGGCGGCGGTTGCCTTCCCTGCGGCGGATCTCCCGAGTGGCGTCGAAGCCGTCCATGCCCGGCATCTGGCAATCCATCAGCACAGCCGCGTAGTCATCCTCGGAAAGAGCTTCAATGGCCTCTCCCCCGCTGGCGACAACGTGGGCTCGATAACCCAGCTTGGTCAGCATCGAAACCGCTACCAGCTGATTGACCTCGTTGTCCTCGGCTACCAGCACGGCCGCACCGGCGGCAA